>NZ_JAOTGL010000003.1:0-102477 GCF_044427045.1 Streptococcus sp. 2022WUSS135 | reverse complement strand
AAGCAATATTTAATTCCAAACTTAACTGATTTGTGTTATACTGTTTATACATTTTCATGCCTTTCTAGTTGTTTTGTCGTTATTATAATTATAAAGCATGAAATGGAAAACGAGCAACTCCTAATTGGAATTGCTCGTTTTTTTATATGTGAGCGGCTAGTTTTTGCCCAGCCTCAGCTTCATTTTTAAAAGGTGTAATCTTTCAGAATCTCAATAGACTCAATTTTTACATCTGTTTTAGGTTTATCGCTACCATCTGTTTCGACGGAAGCGATTTTATCTACGATGTCCATCCCTTCAATGACTTGACCAAATACGGTATGCTTGCCATCTAAGTTTGGGTTGCCTCCGTTTTTATAAGCATCGATGATTTTACCAGGATAGCTAGAACTAGAGAGTTGGCTAGACATGTCAGTTGTATTTTGATTGATGAAAAACTGACTTCCATTTGTTCCTGCACCAGCATTTGCCATAGAAAGTGAGCCACGAATGTTATAAAGGAAAGCTGAAATCTCGTCTTTAAAACCATTTCCAGCATCGATAGTAGTATCTTTTCCGGCCCAGATAGACTCTCCACCAGTACCATTTCCAAGAGGATCGCCACCTTGAATCATGAAATCCTTAATGACACGATGGAAGATCGTTCCATTATAGTATCCTTCCTTGGCATGGGTCAGAAAGTTTTCCACAGTTAATGGAGCTTGCTCGGGGAAGAGTTTTATAGTGATGTCGCCTTCGGTTGTTTTTATTTTAACAGCAGCCTCATTTTCACCAATTTCATTGGAAAGTTGGGGGAATGTAGCTTTAGGATTGTTAATGGCGTATGCCAAATCTTTGGCATATTGGCTAGAAGCAGTTGTATCAGCTGTCGTAGTCGAGCTTGAACTAGAGCTAGATGCTGTAGAAGATGAGCTATTAGCTGTCGAGTTGTTTATGCAGGCAGTTAGCAAGATGCTCGAAGCTAGAGCAAGAGCTAGTATTTTTTTCATTGAAAATCCTTTCTTGTCTTGTTCAATATTATGCTCATTCTACCATGAAATATGGATTTTTTCAATTTTTATCTAGTATAAAAAGTGTATCTAATTCAACAATATGATATACTATATTCACAAATGTAAAAAGGAGAATAGTGATGTTTGAGAACTTGTTTGGCCCAGATGGAAGCCTAGTATGGCATACGGCCCTTTTCTACAGTTTTTCTGCAATCATATTAGCGACGGTTTGTTTCCATATTATTAAAAATTTTATGGAATGGCACCATAACAATCAGGCCCCAAAAGAATCCTACAGGGCCAAGCTTGTCTCTAAACGAACTCATGTTTTTGGTAATGAAGTAGCACGAACCAATTATTATGTAACGTTTGAATGGGAGGGAAGACGGCAGGAGTTCCGTGTACGCTCGGACGAGTATGCCCTCTTGGCAGAGGGAGATGTAGGCAACCTGCATTTTCAGGGGACTCGCTTCCTAGGTTTTGAACGGCTCTAAGAGTCGTTTTTCTTTTGAAAATATCCCTATCTAGTGTATAATGGTCTGAACAGATATTCGTACAACACAAAAGAGGTATTTAAAATGATTCAATCAATCGGACAGGTTATGCTGTATGTCAATAATCCTGAAGCAGCCGCAAAATTCTGGAATGAAAAAGTTGGCTTTGAGCGTGTAGAACGCCAAGAACAAGGTCCGCAAGTTTCTTATGTTATCGCGCCAAAAGTAGATAGCGATGTTCAATTTGTTCTTCATGATAAGGCAGCAGTTGCTGAAATGCATCCAGAGATGTTTCTTGGTATTCCATCTATCTTGATGGCATCTGCAGATGTTGAAAAAACCTACCAAGAATTTATCGAACGCGGTGTCAATGCCAACCCAGTTATGGATCTTGGATTTATGAAAACTTTCAACTTTAGCGACGAAGAAGGCAACTATTACGCAGTACAAGAGGTAAAATAAATGTCAATTCAGAATCGGATTGAAGAAATGTACAAAGACCATGAGGTCAAGCCCTATATTTCCCCTGAACGTGACCTGGCAGCCTGGCTTTTGGAGGCCAAGCCCGTTCCAAAACGCAATATGATTCGGCTAGAAGAAGGTCTGCTGGCAGGGGACATTATCCTCCTCTGGCGTGTCAATTTTGGCACTTTTACAACTACGACGCCCTATTCCAAGTATTTTGAGTACATTTACGGCATCAATGGCCCTGCCCATATGGAAAAGTTGTTGGCGGAAGGCTATGTTTATTTAGAGTCAGCCTTTGATTCGCTGGACCACATTACCTCCACTGCCAAGAAGAATATCCTCAAGGCAGAAGGCGTGACCGGTCTTTCCAAGATGAAGGCGGCCGACCTCGACACTGCCCTCAAGGACCACTTGACAGAAGAAAAACTAGCTCCCTACTTTGCTGTTCGTGGTTATGCCCTGACGAAAAAAGGCAAAGCTGCTCTGGAAAATCACCCAGAAGTCATTGACAAACACCCAAAGAAGAAAATGTAGACTGGCAAGGCTAGTCTATTTTTTCTTGACAGAAAACGTTATCAATGGTATTCTAATATAAAATATTGAAACGTTTCAAAAACGAAATAGAAAGGAGCAAACAATGGCAGAGCAAAAATCAATTACTATGAAAGATGTAGCAAGACTAGCTGGTGTCAGTGTTGGTACGGTTTCTCGAGTTATTAATAAGGAACCAGGTATTAAGGAAAGCACACTAGAAAAAGTTCAGACTGCCATTCAGGAATTAAATTACATTCCAGATGTTTATGCGCGTGGGATGAAAAAGAACAAGACGGAAACCATTGCCTTAATTATTCCAACAGTCTGGCATCCATTTTTTGGAGAGTTTGCCTACCATGTCGAAGTGGCCCTGAGCAAGAAGAACTACAAGCTCTTGCTCTGCAATATCTCAGGACCCAAGCGGGAACTAGACTACCTAACCATGCTCCAGCAAAATAAGGTGGACGGCATCATTGCCATCACCTACAGTCCGATTGAGGATTACTTATCGTCCAATATTCCTTTTGTGAGTATCGACCGCACCTATGAAAACAAGGCAATCCCTTGTGTCAGTTCGGACAACCAAGCTGGTGCGGAACTGGCAGCGGATACCTTGATTGCAAAAGGAGGTCGCCATTTTGCCTTTATCGGCGGGCACAATAAAACAATCAATGAAACCAAGAAGCGCAGATTGTATTTTGAAAAGCGGATTGTAGAGGCAGGTTTTCCTTGTCAGGTCTTGGACTTGGAAGAGCCATATGATGACTTTGTCGGCCAAGTCGAAGAGTTTCTGATTAACAATCCACAGGTTGACGCCATTTTCACCATCAATGATTTTGTAGCCCTAGACACACTTGCTGTTTTGGAAAAACTGGGACGACGGGTTCCAGAAGACGTGCAGGTAATCGGCTATGACGGCATTCAGTTGGCAAGTGAACGCTCTTTAGAACTTTCCACCATTCGTCAGCCTCTAGAGGCTATGGCCCAGGAAGCAGTTGCCTGTCTAGTCGATGTCATCGAGAAAAGGGAGCGTCCTCTCCAAGTTACGTTACCAATTTCTTATGTGGACGGAAAAACTACAAAAAATTTTTAAAAAAGCAGTTGACAGAAAACGGTTACAATGATAAAATAAAATCATCAATAAACAGTTGGTTTTATTTTTACAAGAAAAATGAAACGTTTCAAAAAA
This sequence comes from Streptococcus sp. 2022WUSS135, assembly GCF_044427045.1. Classification (NCBI taxonomy): domain Bacteria; kingdom Bacillati; phylum Bacillota; class Bacilli; order Lactobacillales; family Streptococcaceae; genus Streptococcus; species Streptococcus sp. 2022WUSS135. The sequence continues at coordinate 98,800 of NZ_JAOTGL010000003.1, read as the reverse complement.
GAGGTTCACATCCTCTTTCTAAAATCAATAAATTTGAAACGTTTCAAAAAGGAGTTCTTATGAAAACATCAAAACTGCAACAAGCTGGGCTCTTGGATCGAATCAAGCAACAGAAACTCTTGTTACTGATGTTACTACCAGGCTTGGTCTTGACTTTCATCTTCCGTTACATCCCCATGTATGGGGTCTTGATTGCCTTTAAAGATTATAATCCTTTAAAAGGGGTGCTTGGTAGTGAGTGGATTGGGTTTGAAGAGTTTACCAAGTTTCTTTCTTCTCCCAATTTCGGCACCTTACTTGCCAACACCTTGAAATTGAGTGTCTACGGTTTGCTTCTGGGATTTCTTCCGCTCATTATTTTGGCAATCATGCTCAACCAACTATTGAGTGATAAGGCTAAAAAACGGATTCAGTTGGTACTGTACGCACCAAACTTCATCTCGGTCGTTGTCATCGTTGGTATGATTTTCCTCTTCTTCTCAGTAGGAGGACCAGTCAACTCAATCCTCAGTCTATTTGGTATTGAAGCCAACTTCCTGACAGATCCTGACTTCTTCAGACCACTCTATATCTTAAGTGGTATCTGGCAGGGAATGGGCTGGGCATCGACTCTCTACACAGCTACCTTGGTCAATGTTGATCCAGCCTTGATTGAAGCGGCTAAACTAGACGGTGCCAACATCTTCCAACGAATCTGGCACATTGACCTGCCTGCATTGAAACCAGTCATGGTCATTCAATTTATCCTGGCAGCTGGGGGCATTATGAACGTTGGCTATGAAAAAGCCTTCCTGATGCAGACCTCCCTCAACCTAACCAGTTCTGAAATTATCTCCACCTACGTCTACAAAATCGGTTTGGTGTCAGGTGACTACTCTTATTCAACAGCGGTTGGTTTATTCAATGCCTTTATCAATATTATCCTGCTGATTGCAGTCAATAAGATTGTCCAACGCATCAATGACGGACAAGGCTTATAGGAGGTTCGTATGAATACACAAATGTACACAAAATTTGACAAGCGAATGCTGATTGTCAATAAAATCTTGCTGGCATTTCTTGTTTTCATAACAGTTGTGCCTATGACTTACATTTTAGTAGCTTCCTTCATGGACCCACAGGCCTTGGTCAGCAAGGGAATTAGCTTTGATCCAAAGGACTGGACAGTAGAAGGCTACCAACGAGTCTTTTCAGACAAGTCTATCCTATGTGGATTTTTCAACTCCCTCTTTTATTCCTTCTCCTTTGCCTTTGTGACTGTAGCCATTTCGGTCATGACTGCCTATCCCCTTTCTAAGAAGGATTTGGTCGGGAAAAAATGGATCAATACCTTCCTCGTCTTCACCATGTTCTTTGGTGGTGGCCTTGTTCCGACCTACCTCTTGGTCAAAGATTTGGGAATGTTGAACACCGTTTGGGCCATTATTATCCCTGGTGCAGTCAATGTTTGGAATATCATCTTGGCACGGACCTATTTCCAAGGCTTGCCAGATGAGTTGGTAGAAGCAGCGGTAATGGACGGGGCCAATGAATTTCAGATTTTCTGGAAAATCATGATCCCGCTGGCAAAACCAATTATGTTTGTCCTCTTCCTCTATGCCTTTGTCGGTCAATGGAATTCTTACTTCGATGCCATGATTTACATTAAGGATCCAGACTTGGAACCGCTCCAACTCGTGCTACGGAAAATCCTCATTCAGAGTGAGCCTGCCAAGGATATGATTGGTGCCCAGGCTGCCATGAATGAAATGAAACGAATCGCAGAAATGATTAAGTATGCGACCATAGTTATCTCTAGCTTGCCACTCATTGTCATGTATCCATTCTTCCAGAAATACTTTGATAAGGGTATCATGGCTGGTTCATTAAAAGGTTAATAAATATCTTTCATTTTCTCTTTTCTTGCGTCGTTAACTCACTTTGCCGTACCTCAGTACAGCCTTCAGCTTTTGATAGGAACGTAGTTCCCTCTATTTCCCACCTCTAAAGGTTCTCAAAACCTTTAGAGCTAGTAATAAAAGGAAAATGAAAGATATTCTAAAAAATCAATTTACAAATTATAGGAGGTTGTTTCTGATGAAACACACATTTGGAAAAACAGTTGTTACGCTTCTTGCAAGTACCGTTTTATTGGCTGCTTGTGGTTCAAAAAATACCGCATCAAGCCCTGATTATGAATTAAAGGATGTTCAGTTCCCTTTGGAAAAATCAGTTACGCTTAAATTCATGACTGCTAGTTCGCCCTTAGCTCCAGCAGATCCAAATGAAAAGTTAATTTTCAAGCGTTTAGAAGAAGAAACAGGCGTTCATATTGACTGGACAAATTATCAGTCTGACTTTGGTGAAAAACGGAACTTAGATATTGCTTCAGGTGATTTACCAGATGCCATTCACAACGACGGGGCTTCTGATGTGGAATTGATGAATTGGGCGAAGCAAGGGGTTATCGTACCAGTTGAAGACTTGATTGATGAGCATATGCCAAACCTCAAGAAAATTCTTGCTGAGAACCCAGAATACCGTTCAATGATTACGGCTCCAGACGGACATATCTACTCATTCCCATGGATTGAAGAGTTAGGTGAAGGTAAGGAATCAATTCACACCGTTAACGATATTGCTTGGATTAACAAAGAATGGTTGAACAAACTCGGTCTTGAAATGCCAAAAACAACGGACGACTTGATTAAGGTCCTTGAAGCCTTCAAGACCCAAGATCCAAACGGAAACGGCAAGGCGGATGAAATTCCAATGGGCTTCATCAATGGTGGAGGAAATGAGGACTTCAAAATTCTTTTTGGTGCATTCGGTGTAGGTGATAATGATGACCACTTAGTTGTCAGCAATGACGGAACTGTTGACTTCACAGCGGACAATGAAGACTACAAAGAAGGTGTTGAATTTATGCGTACCCTTCAAGAAAAAGGTCTTCTAGATCCTGAAGCGTTTGAACAAGATTGGAACACTTACATCTCTAAAGGGAGTGAAAATCTCTATGGAGTTTACTTTACTTGGGATAAGGCAAATGTGACAGGTATGAACGATACCTATGACATCTTGCCAGTCTTGGCAGGTCCTGATGGAACAAAGCACATCACTCGTACAAACGGTATGGGCTTCCAACGTGACCGCATGGTTATCACATCAGCCAATAAAAACTTGGAATTGACAGCCAAGTGGATTGATGCCCAATACGCTCCGCTCCAATCTGTTCAAAACAACTGGGGGACCTATGGCGACGAAAGCCAACAAAATATATTTGAACTTGACACAGCAACTAACAGCTTGAAACACTTACCATTGGATGGTACTGTTCCAGGCGAATTGCGTCAGAAGACAGAAGTTGGTGGACCCTTGGCTATTCTTGATGAATACTACGGTACAGTGACCACCATGCCAGATGACGCTAAATGGCGTTTGGATTTGATGCACGCTACTTATCTTGACTATGTGACAAATGACGATATCTACCCTCGTGTCTTCATGGAACAAGAAGATTTGGATAAAATTGCTCAAGTTGAAGCAGATATGAACGACTTCATCTACCGCAAACGTGCAGAATGGATTGTGAACGGCGGCATTGAAGAAGAATGGGATAGCTATTTGAAAGAATTGGAAAGCTACGGTCTGTCTGACTGGTTAGCTATCAAGCAAAAATACTACGATCAATACAAAGAAAATCAGTAATCAAAAAGGAGGCTGCCTGTGAAAACAGTTGAAAAAGCCAATGCATATATTCAAGCAGAAAAAGTAACCCTTGATCCGACATTTAGACCAGAACGTCATTTCGTTCCAGAAATTGGCTGGATCAATGACCCAAATGGATTTGTCTATTTCAAAGGTGAATACCACCTCTTTTATCAATTCAATCCCTATGAAAGTGTCTGGGGGCCGATGCATTGGGGTCACGCCAAAAGTAAGGACTTGGTCAACTGGGAATATCTCCCAGTCGCTCTTGCTCCAGACAAGGACTACGATAAGGATGGCTGTTTCTCGGGCTCTGCTATTGTAAAAGACGATACCCTCTGGCTCATGTACACGGGCAACATCGTCAATGAAGATGGCTCTGTCAGACAGGTGCAGAACATGGCCTATTCGACAGACGGTATTCATTTTGAAAAAATCGCTCAGAACCCTGTCGCAACGGAGGAATTTTTACCAGAAGAAGTCATCGCCAATGACTTCCGTGATCCAAAGATTTTCGAGAAAGACGGCCGCTACTATTCTGTTGTGGCAACCAAGCATAAAGACGGTGTCGGCTGTATTGTCCTACTTGGATCTGACGATTTGCTAGACTGGCAATTTGAGTCTATCTTCTTAAAAGGCCAAGCTCACCAAGGTCACGTTTGGGAATGTCCTGATTACTTTGAAGTAGATGGTCAAGAGTATCTGATTGTTTCGCCGATGCGCTATCAAAAAGAAGATAATGACTTTGTCAATATCAATTCCAATATCTTTGTGACTGGTCATGTGGACTGGGACAAGAAAGTCTTTGTAGCAGATAATTTCAAGGAGATTGACCACGGTCATGATTTCTATGCAGCTCAAACAACTGAAGGTTCAGAAGGGGAGCGTGTCATGATTGCCTGGATGCATACATGGGGCCGTCCGCTTGTAACCAATGACCTTGGGCACAAGTGGTATGGTCAAATGACCCTGCCTCGTCTACTTAAGCAAGGCGAGAATGGACTCAAACAGGTCTTGCCAGCAGGTATCTTGAACAGCTTCGACGACATTGAAATCGGTCAAGTTATTCAAGGTCCAAGCAAATTCTCCCTCAAACTGGACGACAGTTTATACTTGAAACTAGGTACTGACCAAGACTATCTTCAATTTGGCTATGATAAAGAAAGACAAGAAGTCTATATCGACCGTAGCTCTCTCAAGATCCAGCAAGCTGGTGAGGAGGAATGGTCAACCGTTCGTCGAGCGGTCACGGTTCAAGCGACAGAGCTAGAGGTCTTGGTTGACACCAACTGTTTGGAAATCTTTATTAACGATGGTCAAGAAACCCTGACATCGACCTTCTACGTAGAAGGTCAGATTATTCTAAACGCTCTATAATATTATTTGCCCTCTTAAATTATTCTTTCACTCCAAGAGAAACCCTGTATTTGCAGGGTTTTTTCTATCATGAAAATTCTTCCCAATTATGATAAAATAAAGAGATTGAGAAAGTTGAGGTATCTATGAGAAAGACAAGTAAAAAAGGAAAGGCTACGAGGCGACCAACCAAGGCAGAATTAGCACAGCAAGAACGTGTTAAAAATATCACCCTTCGAGTATTGGGTCTTTTATTCATTGCCTTTGCAGCCAGTCGCCTAGGTGTGTTTGGAGTGACCAGCTACAATATTTTCCGACTATTATTTGGTAGTCTGGCCTATCTATTATTGGCAGGTGCATTTATCTACCTTCTTATTCCCAAAGTCTTACGCGAAAGAGAAGGGACCATATCGGGCTTCTGGCTGATTGTTATTGGGTTATTAATTGAATTTCAGGCTTATTTAGATTGGACCTATCAAGGGAGTGACCTATTCGGTCATACTCTAAAATTGGCCTTGTCAGACCTAGCTAAGTTTCAGGTAACAGCATTTCTAGGCGGAGGGATGATTGGAAGTATCTTCTATCTGCCAGTCTCCTTCCTTTTTGCAAATGTCGGTTCCTTCTTCATCGGTCTTCTAGTGATAGCATTTGGTATCTTTTTTGTAAGCCCATGGTCTGTTTATGATGTTGCCGATGGCTTGGCGGTTGCCAAAGATAAGTTGGCGGAGACGCAGGTAAAAAGAGCAGAGCTTCGAACACAGAAGAAAGCAGAACGAGAAGAAAAACGTCAGCAAGAATTAGCTCGTCTAGAAGAGGAACGCCTTCGTCTAGAGGAAGAGGAAGAGTCAGCTCGGGCTTTGGCACTGGTAGATAGACATGTCGATTTAGAAACGGGTGAAATCCTAGAAGAAGAGCCTGTTCAAGTACCGATTATTTCAGAAGATGACCACTTAGACATAGAAGATGAATTTCCTATTATGTTGGCAGAAGATGACCAACCAGCACAAACAAACTCGGCAAGCCAGGATTCTGAACCAAATGAGTTTGAGAAGGACGAGGCAGATGTGCAGATTGATTTCAAGCCTAAGCAGAGACTAGCATATAAACTTCCGTCCATAGACTTATTTGCTCCTATAAAAGCTAAGAGTCAGTCCAATGAAAAACGGATTGTTCGCCAGAATATTAAAGTTTTAGAAGACACCTTTGCCAGTTTTGGAATCAAGGTGGTGGTTGAGCGTGCTGAGATTGGACCATCGGTAACCAAGTATGAAGTCAAACCAGCAGTCGGCGTCCGAGTCAATCGGATTTCTAACCTAGCTGATGACTTGGCTCTAGCTCTTGCGGCTAAAGATGTCCGGATTGAAGCTCCTATCCCAGGAAAATCTCTGGTCGGTATTGAAGTTCCAAACTCCGAAGTGGCTACAGTACCTTTCCGTGAGCTCTGGGAACAATCTAAAACAGACTCAGACAAGCTTCTGGAAATTCCTCTCGGTAAGGCTGTAAATGGCTCCGTCCGTTCCTTTAACCTAGCACGTATGCCCCATCTATTGGTGGCTGGTTCAACTGGTTCAGGGAAGTCTGTTGCTGTCAACGGTATCATCTCTTCAATTCTCATGAAAGCTGGTCCAGACCAAGTTAAGTTCATGATGATTGACCCCAAAATGGTCGAATTATCGGTCTATAATGATATTCCCCACCTCTTGATTCCCGTTGTGACCAACCCACGCAAGGCTGCTCGAGCTCTTCAAAAAGTAGTGGATGAAATGGAGAAACGTTATGAGTTGTTTAGCCAAATTGGTGTCCGAAACTTAGAAGGTTATAATGCGAAGGTCGAAGAATTTAATAGCCGTTCAGAAGAAAAACAGATTCCACTTCCTCTTATTGTAGTAATCGTAGATGAGCTGGCAGACTTGATGATGGTAGCCAGCAAGGAAGTGGAAGATGCCATTATTCGCTTGGGACAGAAGGCTCGTGCAGCAGGTATCCACATGATTCTTGCTACCCAGCGACCATCTGTTGATGTTATTTCAGGCTTGATTAAAGCCAATGTACCATCTCGTATCGCCTTTGCCGTATCAAGCGGTACAGACAGTCGGACGATTCTAGATGAAAATGGTGCTGAAAAACTCTTGGGTCGCGGTGACATGCTCTTTAAACCGATTGATGAAAATCATCCAGTCCGCTTGCAAGGTTCCTTTATATCTGATGATGATGTAGAAGCAATAGTTGGCTTTATCAAGGATCAGGCAGATGCAGATTATGATGAATCCTTTGATCCAGGTGAAGTGGCAGAAGGTGATGGCGATGCAGGTTTTGGTGATGCTGGAGGAGATCCACTTTTCAACGAAGCACGTGCCTTGGTAGTTGAGACACAAAAAGCCAGCGCCTCTATGATTCAACGACGCTTGTCTGTTGGTTTTAACAGGGCAACACGCCTCATGGAAGAGCTAGAAGCAGCGGGTGTCATTGGTCCAGCTGAAGGAACAAAACCTAGAAAGGTATTGGAAACACAATAATGAAATTTGATGCAGTTCATCATATTGCAATTATCGGTAGTGACTATGACAAAACAAGAGAATTTTATGTTGAAAAACTAGGCTTTGAACAGGTGGATGAACATATTCGCCCAGAAAAAAATGATATTCTCTTCAATGTCAAAAAAGGCAATCTGATCTTGGAAATCTTCATCAAACCAGATGCTCCGCTGAGACCAGCCATGCCTCATCCTGAACATACAGGTCTACGCCATCTAGCCTTCCAGGTTGCAGATGTGGAAGCCTGTCTGGAAGAGTTTGATCGTCTGGACATCCGACATGAAGTCCTGCGAACAGATGATTTTGATGGTAAAAAAATGGCCTTCTTCTTTGATCCAGATGGCCTCCCTCTAGAAATTCATGAATAGTCCATCTTTTCATGTCCAGAGAGGCCTATCAATATGACAACTAATTAATACTCTTAGAAAATCAAAATCATACGCTGTTGACTTGATTTGATGAACGTCAGTTCTATCTATAGTCATTTGAATTAACTTTGATACATCGTCACTTTCGGCTTGCCGTACTATAGTACAGCCTGCACCTCAGTTCCTTGTCTGAAAGCTAATTCATTCGACTATACATCTACGTCGCCTTGTCTGATTTAGTATAAAAAAGAATCCCCACTGCGCCTGCAATGGGGATTCATTATGCCATCTATGAAAGGATGGATGATTTTAGGATTTTAAAGTGAAGACCGCAATAACCAAAGCTAGGTACATCAAAAAGGTCAAGATAAAACTAGCTCGCCAGAAAACCTTGAAGAAACGGCGATATAAAAAATTCTTTTTCTTTAAAAGGAAGAAACCACAAAGACCAATCGCCAGTAGTGAGAGGGCTAGGACAAGCTGAGGCAGCAGACTGTTATAGTAGGCCTTGTCCGAAATCAGATAAAATTCAATTGCATAGAGAGGAAAGGCAATGTCTGCAAAGTTCCATCCTCGGTTTTGCAACCTAAAAAACTTGACAGCAATTATCGAAATGGCCAAGGTTAGAAAGATAAATAGAAAGGCTACTATTTTTAAAAATATAATCGATTCAAACATACATTCATTCTATAAAAAATGTGAAAAAAAGTAAACCTAAAGCTTGCATTTCTTTAAAAATCGTGTATAATGAAAAGGTATGTGTAAAACACATATTTGTGGGAGGTAAAAATCTTTAATTACCGCCAAAACCACAATAGGAGGATTTTATATCATGGCTAAAAAAGTCGAAAAACTCGTAAAACTTCAAATTCCTGCAGGTAAAGCTACTCCAGCTCCACCAGTCGGACCAGCACTTGGTCAAGCAGGTATCAACATCATGGGATTCACAAAAGAGTTTAACGCTCGTACAGCTGACCAAGCTGGCATGATCATCCCAGTAGTTATCTCTGTGTATGAAGATAAATCATTCACTTTCATCACTAAAACACCACCAGCTGCTGTTCTTTTGAAAAAAGCTGCAGGTGTTGAAAAAGGTTCAGGTACACCAAACAAAACTAAAGTTGCAACAGTTACTCGTGCACAAGTACAAGAAATTGCTGAAACTAAAATGCCTGACTTGAACGCTGCATCTCTTGAAGCTGCAATGCGTATGATCGAAGGTACTGCTCGTTCTATGGGATTCACTGTTACTGACTAAGTAGCACCCAAGATTATCTGATTACAAGGAGACATATAACATGGCTAAAAAAAGCAAAAACTTGCGTGCTGCTCTTGAAAAAATCGACAGCACAAAACTTTACAGCGTAGAAGAAGCTGTTGCTCTTGCAAAAGAAACTAACTTCGCTAAATTTGATGCGTCAGTTGAAGTTGCTTACAACTTGAACATCGACGTACGTAAAGCTGATCAACAAATCCGTGGTGCAATGGTATTGCCAAACGGTACTGGTAAAACTTCACGCGTTCTTGTTTTCGCACGTGGTGCTAAAGCAGAAGAAGCAAAAGCTGCTGGTGCAGACTTTGTTGGTGAAGATGACCTCGTTGCTAAAATCAACGGTGGTTGGTTGGACTTCGACGTTGTTATCGCAACTCCAGATATGATGGCAGTTGTTGGACGTCTTGGTCGCGTACTTGGTCCACGTAACTTGATGCCAAACCCTAAAACTGGTACAGTAACAATGGATGTTGCTAAAGCAGTTGAAGAGTCTAAAGGTGGTAAAATCACTTACCGTGCTGACAAAGCAGGTATCGTACAAGCTCTTATCGGTAAAGTATCATTTGACGCTGACAAACTCGTTGAAAACTTCAAAGCTTTCCACGATGTAATGGCTAAAGCTAAACCAGCTACAGCTAAAGGTACTTACATGACTTCAGTATCAATCACAACAACGCAAGGTGTTGGTATCAAAGTTGATCCTAACTCATTTTAATCAATAGAAAGATTGTCTTAGGGCAATCTTTTTTTCTTGAGATTTTCTTGACAAGCACTTGATTTCGATTTATACTATATTCAATTTACATAAAAGGAGTTATCCAATGAAAGTAGCAGAGAAAGAAGAGCTTTATAAATACCTTTCTGCAGCCTACAACCTTCCGCAGGAAGCATTTTCAGAAGCCCTGCGTGAAAAAATATTGGAGGTAGCAGGTCAGCTGGACAAGGAGGAAAATCTCTATATACTGGCAGGACACTTAAGTCGCTTTATCAATGCAGAGTTAACAGCTCTGACTTGCCGAGCGCCTAAGGAATTGGTGCAACTAGCCCATTACCTTCAAGAGGTTCAAAACCAATATCGCTATACCAGTCTTTTTCCAGGAAAGGTAAAATAGGAGAAAACATGACAGAATATACAAAACCACTCGTTTGGAAGTGGGAAGATGAAAATGACAACCGATCTGGCAACCGTCCAACAGCGGGCAGTCGCTTTGAGCAAGACCTACCAAAGGGAGAGAAGCCTTTCCAAGTCTATTCATTGGGGACGCCGAATGGCATTAAGGTTGCTATTATGTTGGAGGAGTTGAAAGAGTTAGGTATTTCGGAAGCTGATTATGACCTCTTTCTCATCAATATCGGTCAAGGAGACCAATTTGGCTCCGATTTTGTTGCCATCAACCCCAACTCCAAAATACCAGCTATGGTAGATTATTCCGAGCAAGAACCGATTTCGGTCTTTGAATCAGCCAATATTCTCCTCTACTTGGCAGAAAAGTTTGACGCCTTCCTACCAAAAGCTTGGGCAGAGCGGACAGAGGTTCTTAATTGGCTCTTCTGGCAAACTGGCGCCGCTCCATTTGTTGGTGGAGGATTTGGACATTTCTTCCATTACACTCCGACAGTGCAAGAATATCCGATTAATCGCTATACAATGGAAACTAAGCGTCAGCTGGATCTCTTGGATCAATTATTGGGGACAAGAGAATATGTAGCTGGAAATACCTATACCATCGCAGATATTGCTATTTGGTCTTGGTATGGTCGCTTGGTTCAAGGAGAACTATATCCAGGTTCGGTAGAATTTTTAGATGTTGATTCTTACAAGCATCTAAAGTCCTGGGTAGAGAAAATAGCCCAACGCCCAGCTGTACAACGAGGGTTGACAGTGAAATATCATTCAATTGATAATTAATTGACTTGCCCACCTTATGGGTGGGTTTTTCTTTTACTTTGGTATGATAAAAGTTTATAATGAAAGAGTTAGACTTTGTGAAAATCCAAAAACAGAAATTAATAATTGATACTCAATGAAAATCAGAATTAGACTAGGCGACGTAGATGCAGATAGAACTGAAGTTCATCAAATCAAGTCAACAACGTCTGATTTTGATTTTCGAAGAGTATGAGTTTTTCCTGTCTTATATTTACATAGAAAGTAATAGAAAAATGTCCGAAAAAGTTGAAATGCAGCAGTCCAAAGAACAGGCGACAATGGCCAGAGGCTTGGCTTGGTTGACTGCTGGAAATATTCTTAGTCGCCTGCTTGGTGTTGCCTATGTTATTCCCTGGTATATTTGGTTAGGGGAATATCGAGCTGAAGCCAATGCCCTCTTTAGTATGGGGTATCAAATCTATGCCAACTTCTTATTGATTTCAACAGCTGGTCTTCCGACAGCTATTGCCAAACAAGTAGCTAAATACAATGTCTTGGGTAAAGAAGAGGTGTCGCTCTACTTGGTCAGAGAATTCTTCAAGCTCATGTTGGTCTTTGGAGCTGTCTTCGCAGGAGTCATGTATCTAAGTGCTCCGTGGTTGGCAGACGCATCGGGGTCGAAGGAAAAGTTACTTCCAGTCATGTATAGTCTAGTCCCGCCTCTCTTTATCTTCCCAGCCATGAGTATCTTGCGTGGTTTTTTCCAAGGTCGGCACGATATGAAGCCCTATGCGATCAGCCAGCTTGCAGAGCAGCTGGTACGGGTTATCTGGATACTGGCAGCAACATTTATGATTATGAAGTTGGGTAGCGGAGACTATCTTGAAGCAGTTGTCCAATCTACCTTTGCAGCTTTTGTCGGGATGATTGCTAGTGTTGGGATTTTAGTTTATACTTTATGGAAGCAAGGTTACCTTGGTAAGTTGCTTCATGCTAAGAAACAAAAGATTTCTTTGGATACAGGTCAACTTATTAAGGAAACTGTTCGAGATGCGATTCCAATTATCATTTTAGGTCTAACGATTCAATTATTGCAGTTTATTGACCAAGTCACATTTATTCGTGTTATGGAAAGAATTACGAATTACAGTAATTCGGAACTTTTGGAACTTTATTCGTATATGGCTGCCAATCCAAGTAAGATTACGATGATGATTATCGGGATTTCACTGAGTTTGGGAAGTGTTGCTATTCCATTGATTACAGAGAAATTTGTCAAGAAAGATTTGAAGGCGGCGTCTCATTTAGTGGCGGATAATCTACAATTACTCTTTATATTCACTATACCGGCAATTGTTGGAACAGTCCTGTTAGCTGGGCCACTCTATACGATTTTTTACGGACCGTCAGAGCCTATCGCCATTACTCTATTCATTTGGAACTTATTTTTAATTTTACCTCTGGGACTATATTCTGTCATTAGTGTAGTCATTCAAGCAATATTTGAAAATAGAAGAGCGATTTATTATTTCTTGATTGGGATGCTAGTGAAAATCGTTTTACAAGTACCAATGATCTATGTCTTTAAGGTATATGGTAGCTTTATCTCGACGATATTTGGGTTGGGAATTATGCTGTACCTCTTCTATAGACGAATTGACAAGGTTCTGCATATTGATGAAAGACTAGTGATAAAAGATATTGCGACCATTAGTTGGATTTCTATCGTAATGGGACTCGTTGTATGGGGGATTGAATTTGTCCTGAATCTTATCCTTCCAGCAAATGGCTATGTATCTAGCTTTATCCACTTGGCTGTTGCAGGTGGAGCAGGTATGCTTGTTTTTGTCATCTTGACATTGAAGACTCGTCAGCTAGATCGTTTAATTGGAAGTCGGGCTCAGAGTTTACGGAGGAAATTGCGCCTAGGCTAGTTTGTTTTAAAAATCTCTAATTTCTACTATTGAAAAGCTGGGAAAAAGAGGCGTTTTAGAATGTGAGAAGGAAAGTTCGTTGAGGATTTTCCTTTTTTCTTGGAGATTTCAGTATAAAAAAAACGGTTTTTGTGGTAGAATAGTAGGGATAAAAAAGAGGAGAGAGATGATGAAACCTAAATACGAACGTATTCTAATCAAACTATCTGGTGAGGCCTTGGCTGGTGAACGTGGTGTCGGTATTGACCTTAAAACTGTTCAGGAAATGGCAAAGGAAATTCAGGAAGTCGCAGAATCAGGTATTCAGATTGCCCTTGTTATTGGTGGTGGTAACCTTTGGCGTGGAGAACCTGCTGCTGAAGCGGGTATGGATCGAGTTCAAGCAGACTATACAGGCATGTTGGGGACTGTTATGAATGCTCTTGTAATGGCTGATTCCCTTAAACAGCTTGGTGTGGATACACGTGTGCAGACAGCGATTGCGATGCAGTCAGTTGCAGAGCCTTATATTCGTGGTCGTGCCCTTCGTCATCTTGAAAAAGGTCGCATTGTTATTTTTGGAGCTGGTATTGGTTCTCCGTACTTCTCAACGGATACGACAGCGGCTCTTCGTGCTGCAGAAATTGAAGCGGATGCGATTTTGATGGCTAAAAATGGTGTGGATGGCGTCTACAATGCTGATCCGAAGAAAGATGCTAATGCAGTTAAATTCAATGAATTAACCCACCGTGAAGTGATTAGTCGTGGTTTGAAAATCATGGATGCGACGGCATCAACTCTCTCAATGGACAATGATATTGATTTGGTCGTGTTCAATATGAACGAACCAGGAAATATTAAACGTGTTGTCTTCGGTGAGCCAATCGGTACTACCGTTTCAAATTCTTCAGAAGAAAAATAAATCATATCGTCATTTAATTTTTCTTTTATGTACTTCGACGATCGAGGAAATATTGTTTCCTTATTTCCAACTTCAAACGGGAGTGGGAAAGAACTCGACCAAGATAAAAAGAGTTCGTCTTCCCACCCCCGCACAGTTGATTAGGCCAGATTTGGAGTACAAAACACGAACAAATCTGCCAATCAACCACTGCGCTGAGATGTTGACACGAACTCTGAGCAGTGGTCCTGGGCTTTTTGCCCAGCCTCATTTGAACTCGCCTTGCCTAACTTCAGTTATGCCTGTGGCTCGTTGCTAGTACTAAAAGTAAACTAAAAGACTGTAAAAAAATACAAAGAAGGAAGTCTTATGTCTAAAGAAATTATTGCTAAAGCGCAAGAGCGCATGAATCAATCTCATCAGAGTTTGGCACGTGAATTTAGCCACATTCGTGCTGGCCGTGCCAATGCTAGTTTGTTGGACCGTATTTCCGTTGAGTACTACGGTTCTCCAACACCATTGAACCAGTTGGCTGGTATTACAGTGCCAGAAGCGCGTGTTCTATTGATTACTCCGTTTGATAAGTCAATCTTGAAGGATATTGAGCGTGCTTTGAACGCTTCAGATCTTGGCTTGACGCCACAATCTGACGGTACTGTTATCCGTTTGGTTATCCCTGCCCTTACAGAGGAAACGCGTAAGAACTTGGCGAAGGATGTGAAAAAAGTTGGCGAAAATTCAAAAGTTGCCATCCGTAATATCCGTCGTGATGCCATGGATGAAGCTAAAAAAGCTGAAAAAGCAAAAGAAATCACTGAAGACGAATTGAAGTCACTTGAAAAAGATATTCAAAAAGTAACAGATGATGCTATCAAAACAATTGATAAAATGACTGCCGACAAAGAAAAAGAATTGTTGGAAGTTTAATCAACAAGTTTTTAGGCTACAAAAATAGATCATCACTGGGCTGTCTAACTTCCAGTGGTGAACCAATAAGAAATCTAATGGGGGGAGTTAGACAAGACTTCCCCTACTTTTTAATCAGAAAGAAGAAAATCATGAATGATTTATTAGCACAGCATATCGTTGGTTTAGTGACTGACGAAAACGATCAGTTTTACTTTGTCCAAAAAGAGGGGAGAACCTTTGCTCTTTCTAAGGATGAAGGCGAACATAGTCTAGGTCAATCTGTTAAAGGATTTGCCTATACCGATATGAAACAAAAACTCCGTTTGACAACTAAGGAAGTTGGAGCGAGTCGTACCAGCTTTGGTTGGGGAACTGTCACAGAGGTACGTAAGGATTTGGGTGTCTTTGTGGATACAGGTCTGCCAGACAAGCAAGTGGTTGTTTCCTTGGACATTTTGCCTGAAATCAAGGAGCTCTGGCCGAAAAAAGAGGATCAGTTGTACGTCAAATTAGACGTCGATAAGAAGGACTGCATTTGGGCTCTGCCAGCTTTTCAGGAAGATTTTCAGAAAATGGCTGGACCTGCTTATGACAATATGCAGAACCAAAATCTGCGAGCGATTGTCTATCGTTTGAAAATGAATGGTACTTTTGTTTATTTGCCAGACAACAACATGCTTGGTTTTATCCATCCGAGCGAACGCTTTGCGGAACCACGTTTGGGTCAGGTTTTAGAGGCGCGTGTCATCGGCTACCGTGCAGTTGATCGGACCTTGAACTTGTCTCTCAAGCCACGTTCATTTGAGATGCTGGAAAATGATGCCCAGATGATATTGACTTATCTGGAAAGCAATGGAGGCTTCATGACCTTGAACGATAAGTCTGCTCCGGAAGACATCAAGGCCACCTTTGGTATTTCCAAAGGGCAATTCAAAAAAGCTCTTGGAGGTCTGATGAAGGCTGGAAAAATTAAACAGGATTCTTTGGGAACAGAGTTGGTGTAGGGGGCGTCTATGCTAGTGTATATTGCTGGTAGCGGGGCAATGGGGTGTTGTTTTGGTTATCAATTGTCTAAGACAAATCATGAAGTGATTTTGTTGGATAATTGGGAAGAGCATATCGAAGCGATTCGAGAAAACGGCTTGAAAGTGACTGGAGATGTAGAGGAAACTGTACACTTACCTATCATGAAACCGACCGAAGCAACGAGAGAAGCAGATTTTATCATTCTATTGACAAAGGCTGATCAGTTGCCAAAGATGTTGCGGGATATTAAGCCGATAATCGGTCCAACTACCAAGGTTTTGAGTCTCTTGAATGGTTTGGGGCATGCGACGACCATGCGTCGGTACGTGCCAGATGAAAGTATCATGGTTGGGGTGACCATGTGGTTGGCGGGACTAAAGGGTCCTGGACATGCTCACTTAGAAGGTCCGGGTTCTATGTCCGTTCAGCATATTCTTGGTAATGAGCAATCAGTTGCGGATATTATTGAAATGCTGAATGAAGCTGGACTAAATGTGACCTATGACAATCATGTTGTCAGTGCTATTTGGCAGAAAGCCTGTGTCAATGGTGTGATGAATCCAACTTGTACCATTTTAGACTGTACAATTGGTGAATTATTTGGTACGGAGGCTGGACTGAATCTAGTACAGGGGATTTTCAAAGAATTTATTGCTGTTGCTAAGTCTGAGGCAGATGGAATTGACGAAGAAGCTATTTGGAAATATGTTATTGATGCTTCGAAGAAGGCTTCCAATCACTATCCATCTATGCATCAAGATTTGGTCCAACATGGTCGAAAGACAGAAATTGATTATCTGAATGGAGCAGTTGTATTCAAAGGTAAGCGAGCAGGCATCCCTACGCCATACTGTCAGATGATAACAGACATGGTTCACGCCAAGGAAAGTATGCTGGGGTTGAGATAGGAGAAAGTCATGCTGATTGAAGTGGAAACGATTGAAGAATATATGGTTGCCTTGCCTGAGAATCGGAAGGAAGCGGTTGAACGGCTCCATCAAGTGATTGTGGAACAGTTACCAGCTGGTTTTGAAGTAGGCATCTTGGGAGGTATGATTAACTATTATGTGCCGCTTACTGCCTACCCTGATGGTTATCATTGCGCACCGGGAGAGCCCCTGCCTTTCCTTGCCTTGGCATCACAAAAGGCACACATCGCCCTCTACCACATGGGAATCTATATGGACCAAGAATTGAATGATTGGTTCGTTGCTGCTTATCAAGCACAGGTGCCTACCAAACTGGATATGGGCAAGTCCTGTGTTCGTATGAAAAATCCCAAGAATATTCCTTATGAATTGATAGGGGAATTGGTTAGTAAGATGTCTATGGAGCGCTATATAGAGCTCTACGAAAAAAATCATAGAAAGTAGATGTAGTGAGAAGAAGTTTTTATTCTTGGTTGATGACCCAGCGCAACCCGAAAAGTAATGAACCAGTAGCTATCTTGGCAGATTATGCCTTTGATGAATCTGATTTTCCTAAGCAATCAGATAATTTCGATGAAGTCAGTCGTTTTTTGGAGGAATCGGCCAGCTTTGCCTTTTCCATGTCTGATTTTGATGCGATTTGGGAAGATTATTTGGGACATTGATGGATAAAATAGTACAAAATAGCCTTGTTTGGGCTATTTTTGTTATAATAGAGAAAAGCACAGGAAAAGGAGCAACTCTTGCTAGAACATTCAATTGATATTCAACTCAAGCATCCAGATGATTCGTTTAGTCTATTTGGTTCGAATGAACGCCATCTGAGATTGATGGAACAGGAACTAGGTGTGGTTATTCATGCCCGTACGGAAAAAGTGCAGGTGATTGGACAGGAAGAACATGTAGAACAGGCACGTCTTGTTATCCAGTCTCTCCTTGTCTTGGTTAGTCGTGGTTTGGTTATCAATACACCAGATGTGGTGACAGCTATTTCCATGGCAAAAAATGATGAGATTGAGAAATTCGTTGCCCTCTATGAAGAAGAGATTATCAAGGATAACTACGGCAAACCCATTCGCGTAAAGACTCTTGGTCAAAAACTCTATGTGGATAGCGTAAAGCATCATGACATCGTGTTTGGAATTGGACCTGCTGGTACAGGTAAGACCTTCTTGGCGGTTACTCTAGCTGTCACAGCCCTCAAGCGGGGACAGGTCAAGCGCATTGTCCTGACACGTCCTGCGGTCGAGGCAGGCGAAAGTTTAGGCTTTTTGCCAGGGGATTTGAAAGAAAAAGTAGATCCCTATTTGCGCCCTGTCTATGATGCCCTCTACCAGATTTTGGGCAAGGAGCAGACCACGCGCCTAATGGAGCGGGAAATCATCGAGATTGCACCGCTGGCCTATATGCGTGGTCGGACCTTGGAAGATGCTTTTGTCATCTTGGATGAGGCACAGAACACCACCATTATGCAGATGAAGATGTTCCTAACCCGTCTGGGCTTTAATTCCAAGATGATTGTCAATGGGGATATTAGCCAGATTGACCTGCCGCGCAAGGTTAAGTCAGGTTTGATTGATGCGACGGAGAAGCTGAGCAAAATACCGCAGATTGATTTCGTGCATTTTTCAGCCAAGGATGTGGTTCGTCATCCAGTTGTTGCCCAGATTATCAATGCCTATGAAGAGGAGGCTCTGGCAGCTGATAGCCGAGCAAGTTTTGAAACGATTGGGCAGCCTAGTCGGAAATACAATGGTGAAGAGTAGCTGTTTCATTGGCTGATATATAAAAGAATTGTGATGCTAGTTACATTTAATATACAATAAAAAGTCCAAATGGACGATACTGTAAGTGACGAAACAAACAGGAGCTTAGTCCAAATGAGTGACTTACAGCATATCGTAAAATCACATCGTACAGCAAATATCAACTATTTGTCATAAGTTATACCAAGCCTATTGCCCGACTCCCTTAAAGCATTGTCACAACGTTGCTTTGTCTAAGGTATCGGATAAATCTATGCAAATATTGCTAGTACTTCCAGTTAGTTGGATTAGGGATTAAATCTCAACGTCATTTTCGAACCAGCCCTCATTGTAGCGGATAGAGGTTATGAAACCTATAATTTTATAGATCGTTACCAATAAAAAGGCTGGTTCTATCTGATTCGGATTCGAGATGGGAAAAGCAGCATGAAACCGAGTTTTACTCCCTTTCTTTTCGCATGTTCGGCACCGATAAGTATGAAAACCTCGTGGCCAATTGTGATAAATCTGTAGACTATATAAAAAGCCTCCTTTTGTGTTGTCCGAACATAAAATCCCAAGTATTACATCGGAAAAATACTTGGGATTAGATATCATAGATTAACTGATCAGAGTTAACTTAGAGACACTGATTGATGACAGGACTTTTATGCACGAATAACAAGAAGTGGCTTAAGACCAAAACTTCTCTGCAATTTCTTGGCCTTGTTTAATTTTTGCCCACTGTTGCGGGATGGCCAATTCATTACCTGAATCACATGAAGCGAATCCACATTGATGTGACAAGTAGAGACGCTCTTTTGGAATAATCTTGCTTGCTTCCTCGAGTAATTTGTAAACACGCTCTTCATCATCCAAATCAGAAGTTTTACTTGAAAGTAGACCAAGAACGACTTCGACATTCTTATCACGCAAGCTTTCCAAAGCTTTTAAATCACCTGCACGTTCATCATCCCACTCAAGGAAGAATCGATCGTATTTTTGGTCACGCAGGAATTTTTCAGCAATAGCTTCGTAAGTTCCGCCAGCTGCAGAGCGGCTTTCATAGTTACCACGGCAGTTGTGCGTCCAGACGGTCAAGCCAATTTCATGTCCGTAATCAATAACAGCATTATTGATAGCAACAAACTCGTCAGCCAAAGCAGCCAATGCTTCAGAATCGTCTTGTGGCAAGAAAGGTACAGGGTTAGCAGGGTCGAATAATTCCCAAAGGCAGTCATCGAATTGAACGATTTGTCCACCAGCTTCCTTGTACTGGTCTAAAAATTCTCTATAGGCAGCCAATAAACCTTCTTTCAAATCCTCACGTGTTTTATAAACTTGGTCTGGACCGACTTGACCATTGAAGAGAACAAGCTCGGTAAAGGCATGGGCAGGTCCCCATACAGTTAACTTTGTATCAGTTTCACCAGCTAGTTCTTTAACTTTTTTATAAATGTCAATGAAATGGTGATTTTTTGCTGAAAGAGGACCTGTGATACGTAATCCAATATCCTTACGTGTTTCAAAAATTTGTCCATCATGGTCTTTAAAAGGATAACCATGCTCAGCAATGTAACGCTCGATACCATCGAAGCCCCAGACAAAGTCAAGATGCCACATTGATTTTGAAAACTCACCGTCTGTTACAATATCAATACCATTTGCTTTTTGCTCAGCGACAATCGCCTCGATAGTTGCAGCTTCAGTTTCTTGATAGCCATCAAAGGCGTCGTAGAATGGGTATTGGATATTGTCACGATGCTCAATTTTACGTTTAAATTCTCCTAAGTTTGCTGGTCGAAGAAGTGAACCGACTAATTGGAATCTTGAAGTTGTCATATATGTATCTCTCTTTCTTTCTTTCGTTTTAGTATGAACCTATTCTAACTCATAAGCTATCATTTGAAAAATAGTTATTTTCATGGCAAATCCATAGTTAAAAACTATAACTAGAAAAAAAGACGGAAATAACTTTCTATCATTTGTCAACTATGGTATAATCGAAAGTGCTGAAATCCGAACGTTAGGAGACTTAGGAGAAAAATGAAAAAACAATCACCATTTATAATTGCAGGAATCGTCATGCTAGGGGTCGTGATGCGTGCCCCCTTTACAGCTTTACCTGCTATTTTGACAGATGTGGCAGCAGGACTGGGAGTAGAAGTGAGTTCATTAGGAATTTTAACCTCTATTCCGCTCATTATGTTTGCTCTTTGTTCATCCTTAGCACCGCGTCTTGCGGCTAAGTTTGGCATGGAAAAACTAATGGCCCTGGTCTTACTGGTCATGGTGCTTGGTTCAGGGATGCGAGTTCTCAACTTACCAGCCCTTTACATTGGTACTATGCTTGTTGGTGCTACAATAGCGTTTATTAATGTTTTGCTACCAAGTTTGGTTGCGGCTAATTTTCCAAAGAAAATTGGTCTGTATACGACGATTTATATCACTCTCATGGGGGTGGCGGCAACAGTTGCATCCATGATTGCTGTTCCAATTGTATCCTCTAGTTCTTGGGAATTTTTTATTCTGTTAATTACAGGATTGGTGTTTATGGCTTTCCTAATCTGGTTGCCTAATGTAAAAAATAACCATCGATTTGCAAGTGAGAACCAAGGAAAACAGAAATCATCTATCTGGAAAAATAAAGCAGCGATTGCCTTTTTGATATTTGGTGGGCTACAATCAGTCCTCTACTATACAGAGATTACCTGGTTGCCAACCATTTCTCAATCAGTTGGCTTTAGTAAGGCAGAAGCAGGTCTAATGGCTGGTTTCTTTAATATGACAGCTATTCCCATGTCTATGATTATCCCAGCTGTTCTTTCCCGTCAGACAAAAGAAATGCGTCGAAATATCATGCTGGCTATTTCATCTGTTACCTTGCTTGGCTTGGTCATGATGGCATTGATTCCGACCAATCTCATTCTTTGGTCAGCACTTCACATTATTTTAAGTTTTTCAAATGCAGCGCTCTTCCCTTATATGATGTTGAGCTTTACTTTGAAAACAAGCAACAGCCAGGCTACTGCTCAGCTATCAGGAATGGTGCAGACAGGTGGCTATCTCATTGCAGCATTTGGACCAGGCCTTCTCGGTTATAGCTATCCAATCTTCGGAAACTGGATGCCATTGATTCTTGCTTTGGCTATCGTCACACTTGCCATGATGTGGACTATTGTTCTCATTGAAAGAGAAGATATTATCTTATAAAGTATAATCCCTTAAGAAGGTTGACATTTTTCTGTGAAAATGGCAGAGCTTCTAAGGGATTTTTTGTCAAACAAAAAAAGCTGGGACCCTTGCCAGCTTTTTAATGTGCTACACGTTTACGAGCAGCTTTTTTACGATTTTCCTCAATGAAGGCTTCTTTCTTTTCTTCTGGTTCAATGATTGTTTTGTGAACAGTGAAGACTGCGCCTGCTGCAAGAGCAACTGTAGAAAGAACACCTGTCAAGAAACCTTTACCAAAACCTTTAGCCATAGTTATTTCTCCTTTACTTGTGTTATAATAGATTTTAGCGAAAAAGCAAAATATTTTCAAGGAAAAAGATGAAAACTAAAGTTATTGTGGTCATTGGACCAACTGCGGTAGGAAAAACCGCTTTAGGCATTGAATTGGCCCGGCGCTACAATGGAGAAATTATCAGCGGTGATAGCCAGCAAGTCTATCGCAAACTGGATATTGGTACGGCCAAGGCTAGTAAAGAGGAGCAGGCTGCTGCGGTTCATCACTTGATTGATGTCCGAGATGTGACCGAGGGCTATTCGGCTTATGAATTTGTAGCAGAAGCCAAGGCTTTGATTGCTGACCTTACTAGTCGTGGCAAGCTGCCTATTATCGTGGGTGGAACAGGCCTATATATCCAAAGTCTACTGGAAGGCTACCATCTGGGCGGGCAGGTTGACCAGGAGCAAGTTCTTGCTTATCGGGCGGAACTCGACTGCTTGTCTGACGAGGTTTTGGAAGCAATGGCAGAGCAGGCAGGTTTGACAGTCGAGGGAAACAGCCGACGGAGAATCATTCGTGGACTTGAGTTGAAAAAGTTTGGCAAAAACTTAGAAAATACAGAGTCAGAATATGAGCCTCTTTACATCTGCCTGACGGATGACAGACAGGCTCTTTACGACCGCATCAATCAGCGAATGGATATGATGATGGCGGCGGGCTTACTAGATGAAGTTAGCTGGCTCTACAGAGAGCAACCCCAAGCCCAAGCTGCTATGGGAATTGGCTACAAGGAGTTTTTCCCTTATTTTGCTGGTGAGCTTTCGCTAGAAGAAGCAGTTGATAAGGTCAAGCAAAATAGCCGCCGCTTTGCAAAACGCCAATTGACTTGGTTCAGAAATCGGATGCAGGTTCCTTTCTATTCAGTAGGCGAGCCAGATTACAAGTCGCAGATTTTCACCGCCGTGGAGGAATTTTTAAATGATTGAAACGCAGAAAGAACAAGAACGTGCCCTCCTGGTCGGAGTGGAATTACAGCAAACAGACAACTTTGACATGTCCATGGAGGAGTTGGCAAGCCTGGCAAAGACGGCTGGCGCTCTGGTCAAGGGAGTCTACACTCAAAAACGTGAAAAATACGACAGCAAGACCTTTGTCGGCTCAGGGAAACTAGAAGAAATTGCCCAGATGGTCGAAGCTGATGAGATTGATACCGTTATTGTCAATAACCGACTGACACCCCGTCAGAATGTCAATTTGGAGGAGATTCTGGGGGTTAAGGTCATCGACCGTATGCAGTTGATTTTGGATATTTTTGCCATGCGAGCACGGAGCCACGAGGGAAAACTGCAGGTCCACTTGGCCCAGCTCAAGTACATGTTGCCACGCTTGGTTGGACAAGGTATCATGCTCAGCCGTCAGGCGGGTGGTATCGGCTCTCGTGGACCAGGTGAAAGCCAGTTGGAGCTCAACCGTCGAAGCATTCGCAACCAGATTCACGACATCGAACGCCAACTCAAAACGGTGGAGAAGAACCGAGCGACTGTCCGTGAACGCCGCCTGCAATCAGGTGTTTTCAAGATTGGCTTGATTGGCTATACCAATGCTGGTAAGTCCACCATCATGAATGCCATGACGGATAAGCGACAGTACGAGGCGGACGAACTCTTTGCGACACTTGATGCCACGACCAAGCAGATTAACTTGGCTGACAAGTTCAATGTGACCCTGACTGACACGGTTGGTTTTATTCAGGACCTGCCGACCGAGTTGATTTCTGCCTTCAAGTCCACCTTGGAGGAGTCCATGAACGTGGACCTCTTGCTCCATGTCATCGATGCTTCTGACCCCAATCACAGTGAGCAAGAGCAGGTAGTCTTGGATATTCTCAAAGACCTGGATATGCTGGACATTCCACGTCTAGCTCTCTACAACAAGTTGGACAAGACGGACGACAGCTTTACCCCCAGTCAGTTTCCTCATGTCATGCTGTCCGCTAAGGATGAAAATGCCAAAGGCCATATACAGATGATGGTCTTGGCCAAGATTAAGACCATGTTTGAACGATTTGAGGTCAGGGTTCCACTTGCTGAATCTTATAAATTGCATGATTTGGCAACTCTGGCACTGATTGAAAATCGGACCTATGAAGAGGATGTGGAAGTGGTATCAGGCTATATCGCTTCCAGCAATAAATGGAAGTTGGAAGAATTTTATGACGGATTATCTTGATTTGGCAATCAAATACGGTGGCTTTACCAGCCTGGACAAGGTCTATCTGGCGAAGAAATTAGCTGATTTGACTGACCAACAAAAACTAGACTTTATCACGCCACCGCCTTCGGTTATCAATGCCTATTTTGCGGAAATCTACCAGAAACAAGGAGCAGAAGAGGCGACCGACTATTATCTCACTCTATCTCAGCAGCTGAGCCTTTTTTCAAAAGAACCCAGCTTTGAAGAAGATAAGCCCTTTGTCCGTCTCAACTTATCAGGTAAGTCTTTCGGATTTGCCTATGTGTCGGCTGACGGTTTGGCTCAGGTTTTTTCGGAAGGAGCGGAGGAAGTGACAGATAGCTTGCTCTTTGAAATTGCCCAAGTCTTTCCCCACTATGTCGTCTTTGTGGAGGAGGGCAAGATTTTCATGAAAGCCAATCCCTTTAAGGACGCCGAATTAAAGGAAGTTGAAACAGACTATCTCTTGACCCAGGTGGAAAAGGCAGAAGGTTTGGTCAAGATTTCAGGCTTTAATCAGGAAGAAGTGCTGGAAGCAGCGGAAGGTTTTTCTGGTCAGTATTACTATGTCTGGTCGGGTCGCTCTGCAATTTTATATATAAAACATTAGAAAGTAAACAATGCAAATTCAATTTTTAGGTACGGGGGCTGGTCAGCCCTCCAAGGCTCGAAATGTATCCAGTTTGGCCTTGAAACTCTTGGATGAAATCAATCAGGTTTGGCTATTTGACTGTGGCGAAGGAACGCAAAATCAAATTTTGGAAACGACTATTCGCCCACGTAAAGTCGCAAAAATCTTTATCACTCACCTGCATGGAGACCATATTTTTGGACTGCCAGGTTTTTTATCTAGCCGTTCTTTCCAGTCAAGTGAGGAGCAGACTGATATTGATATTTATGGTCCTGTTGGCATTCGTTCCTTTGTCTTAGCAAGTTTGAAAGTATCAGGGACACGCCTACCATATCGCATTCATTTTCATGAATTTGATGTTGATACAGTTGGTCAGGTCCTAGAAACAGACAAATTCACGGTATTCGCTGAAAAGCTGGACCATACCATTCCTTGTGTCGGCTATCGTGTCATCCAAAAAGATTTGGAAGGGACATTGGATGCAGAGGCACTGCGCGCGGCAGGTGTACCATTTGGTCCTCTATTCGGTAAAATCAAAAACGGTCAAAACGTGACGCTAGAAGATGGGACTGAAATTATCGCGAGTGACTATATTTCTCCTCCTCGGCCTGGTAAGGTGGTGACCATTCTTGGTGATACGCGCAAGTGTCATGCTAGTGTCCGTCTGGCTGTCAATGCTGATGTGTTGGTGCATGAGGCGACTTACGGAAAAGGCGATGAGAAGATTGCTCGCAAGCATGGGCATTCGACCAATATGGAAGCCGCTCAGGTTGCTAAGGATGCGGGTGTCAAACAGCTGCTTCTCAATCACATTAGTCCTCGCTTTTTGGCCAAGGATGTCAGTCAGCTGCGTAAGGATGCTAGAACCGTCTTCGAAAATGTCCACATTGTTAAGGATTTAGAGGAAATTGAGCTATGAGAACCATTCTAATCACAGGTGCTTCTGGTGGCTTGGTACAGGAAATGGTGCCATTGCTGAAGGATGATTTTTTGATTTTACTAGGTCGTGATGTCGAAAAAATTGAGCAGCTCTATGCTTACCATGAAAAAAAGGCTGTCTTTGATGTAGACATCCGAGATGAAATAGCTCTGACGGCATTTTTCGATGAACTGGATAGTCAGTTTGGTCAGATTGATATTTTAGTCAATAATGCTGGCTATGCCATTTACGATGATTTTGAGAATTTTTCCAGCCAGCAGGTGCAGGCTATGTTTGACATCAATACTTTTGCTCTGATGACCATGTGCCGTTTAGTAGGTAAACGAATGAAGGCAAGACGGAGTGGTCAGATCATCAATATCGTTTCCATGTCAGGATTGATTGCTTCAAGTAAATCGTCAGTTTATTCGGCGACCAAGTTTGCGGCCATGGGATTTTCCAATACTATTCGCTTGGAATTAGCCCAGTATGGTGTGACAGTTACTACGGTTAATCCAGGTCCAATCGCAACTAGCTTTTTCGATCAAGCAGACCCGGATGGAAGCTACCAAGAGAGCGTCAAGGCTTTCTTGTTGCAACCAGATTATGTGGCTCGGAAAATCGTGGCAGCTATGGGGACGAAGAAACGGGACATCAATCTACCTTGGTCACTAGCAGCTGCTCACAAGCTCTATACCTTGTTTCCAAGAATATCAGATTACTTGGCCAGTACAGTATTTAATTTGAAATAGAAAAACGCCGAAATAAAACTCGGCGTTTTCGTGTATACTAGCTACGCTTTTTTCTACGTAAGGAGATACTGCCTAGAAGTAGGCTACCTAATGCGATAGCGATATAGTTTGTTTTTTCACCTGTTTGAGGTAGTTGTTTTGCATCGGTAGACTTGGTGGTATGTACTACTGTAGTAGTTTTTGGCGCCTGATCCAGAATATTTTTTGGCATTTCAGGTTGTGGTACAAGAATTTCTACAGCTGGTAAGTCTTCTAAGGTTGCTAATTGACTACCAAATAGGGCGTTGGACACCCAACGGAAGAAGTGAACAGGGTGGACCTTGTTTGTTGGATTACCTGCATAGATAAAGACAGGTTGGTCTTGATAATTTCCAGCGATGGCGACAATTTTATTGGCTAATTTGTCATGACCAGGCCACCACCCTGCGATATAATAATCTTTGTCAGCAATTTTAACAAGTGTTTTAAATCCTTCAGGAATGCCTTCAATCCAATTACCGGAGTTGGAATAGAAAAGTCCATTCATGGCGTAACCACTTGTTAATGGATCTTTATCATCAATAATAGCCCGCATGAGACCTTCATAGTCGCCACCATCTGTAAATTGTTCCGCATTGAAACCTGCTAAGATTCCTAATTCCTCCAGTTTTTGCATGGCGACACCACCTACGATGATAATTGGTTTCTTACCAAATACACTGGCATCAAATTGATCAGATTCGAGAATGATAGCATCAGCCTCATCTGCGCTATTGACAATTTCAAAGCCCATTCGTTCTACCGCAAGTGCAGCATTTGCAAGAATGGCAAAGTCGCCTGCCCAACTATAAGAGTGAGAAGGAGCATACACCTTCATTGCTTTCAATTCTTGTCCAAGAGGCTTCTTATAGAGAGGTTCGCCGTATAGAGCATAGGTATCCAGCAAGTGGCTAAATTGGTTAGTTTCCATGATGTAGCCATCGTCTGTAAGGTAGACCTTAGCGCCTGATTTGATGGCTTGATTAATGGCCTGAACGGCGCTTTCAGATGTGTTTGCAACGATATAGTAAGGCGCTTTGAAATCAATTTCCGTAGTACGTGGAGCTTTTGTCCATGTGATGTTACCTAATTTGCCACTAAAGGCATTTTCTTCAAATACAGCCTTGGCGCTAAAGCCTTTCATATCTGGGAAGTTGACCACCAATTCAGCATACATGGCTCCCCAAGTAGATTCATCAGAACCAGCGTAGAGGACATGGTTAGCGAATCCTCGTTTGGCTTGAGCCATATCGACAACTAGGTCGCCCTTGCGGAAGTTTCCAACATCTTCAGTTAATTCCTTGACAATAACCCCATTACGATTGAAATATTCAATCATCTTAAATGCTTCCTGCATATCGTTGTGTTTATCGAGCGTCATAGGAATCACATAGTAGTCTGGGAAGAATTTTGGCTGGTCTTTTTTGACACGTCCGACAACAGCTCCGTCTGGTCCAACTAATTCAGACTCTGCTTTTGGATCTTCTACCTTATTGACACCGCGTGAATAGTATTTGAGCCGCATTTCCATGAGACTGTCTGGCTTGGTTGCCATATTGTGAACACCGCCCAAAACAGCAAAGAATCCAGCTTTGAATGATTCTTGATTTCCTTCTGGAATTTCAATCGTATGTCCAAGAATACCGTGGTACATTGCATACATCGCTGTATAGCCTGAGAAGGAATCGTCCCAACCATTTCCCCAGTGGACTTTAGGGATGGTGTAGCGTTCATATTTAGAATTTGCAATACCTGCTCGGCCCATTTCGTGAGCTTTTTCCAGCATAATATCGGCTAGTAAATCATATTCAAAGTTTGGGTCATGTGGCGGAGTGGCAGGCTCGATGAGAAATCCAGATACAAAACCATGAATATCTAAAACAGATATTGGATTCCATTTGTGGATTTGACGGACGATGGCTTGTGTTTCTGGATTCACTTGGAAACCAGTATCACGGTTAGGGTCCAAACCATTTACTAGTGAACGCAAGTTTTTAACATCGCCATCAGGATTTTCTGTGAAATTGAACAAGAAGATAAATTTATCTAACAAATCTGTCACTTTTAAATGCAGGGTAACAGGATTTCCATCGGCATCTGTAGATGGGAAAGTAATGGTATCTTTTTGTGCAAATTCTTTGAATAGGCTAGTTACCACATCTATGCCGGGTTGTTCATCAGCATGAGTGTTGTTGATGAGAATAGGTAATTTATAGTCGAAGGTTCCAGCTTGCAACTCTTTCAGCATCTGGTCGGGTTGGGTCAGCATGAGTGGCGTTGTTTCAGTAAGATATTTATCAATACTTGCTTGATCTTTAGCCACAATAGCCATTTTAATATCTCTACCTTCAGCTGATTGACCAATTGACTCAATCCTTACTAGGCGGTCGGTCGCGGCATTATCTTTAGTTTCCTCAATCTCTGTCAACATTTCCTCATGTGTACGGTAGGCTTCATAAGGACGGAAATGAAGAGTTTTTGAAATGGTCAGGTTTCCATCGGTGCTAGTACCTTCCAACAGCATATCTTTTATAAAATGTCGATAGGTACGGCGAATATTACTCGGTGTCCGTTTGCTCAAATCTTCTCCAAAGAGAGCTGCGAGCTGGATATTCAAATGAAGTTGGTTATCCTG
Source organism: Streptococcus sp. 2022WUSS135 (assembly GCF_044427045.1). Lineage (NCBI taxonomy): Bacteria > Bacillati > Bacillota > Bacilli > Lactobacillales > Streptococcaceae > Streptococcus > Streptococcus sp. 2022WUSS135. Next base: position 69,651 of record NZ_JAOTGL010000003.1, on the reverse strand, counting down.
TCTGCTTTCTTCTACAGTGATAAATGTATCGCCTGTGAAATCTCCCTCTTTCAAATTCCAGGTTTTCCATTCGGAAATAGGCTTTCCATCCAATGTCCATTCTATTTTTTCAGTCGTATCTGGAAGAGTGACGGATTCTGTGATAGTGACTGCTTCCGATAGATAGACAGTTTTTGTTTCGAGTGTAATTGTATCAATAGTCGGTACGGCAGATTTTTCTTCTGTAGTATCCTGATTATCATTATTAGCTAATCTGAGCGTAGTTTCCTCGGCATTGGGCTCGGAAGATGTTGTATCTTCTCCTGTGGAAACAGGTGTAGGAGAAGTATCTGCTATTTCTTCAGTTTGTTTTTCTATCTCCTTCCCTTCTGCAAGATTATCTGTAGCTTCGCTTGTGCTAGTTTCCATGATAGGAGTCTCTTCAGGCAGTGGAGTCACTGTTTTACTAGCAGTAGTTGGCATCTCCTCTGTATTTGCGAAGACCGTTCCCTGAGCGAGAGATGCAGCTAAAAGAACTGTTGAGGCAAGCAGGACTTGATTCAACAGCCTTTTCTTATATGAAAGTTTCATACGAACTTCCTCCTTTTGATAATGTGTACGGGGTAGTAAATTAAAACGGGTTATTTCATGCCTATCTTATCAAAAAATATATGTCTTTACAATATAAATTGAATATGTTTATATATTTAAAATATTCAGAAATATCGAATCATAAAGACTATTTATTTTTAGTAGGATAATGAACTAAAATCTGTTATAATGGTAAAAAAATAAGGGAGAGATGTATGGAAAAACTTTGGAAAATTATATACAGTCGGACATTTATCGTCATTAGTTTGATTGTTCTAACCATTTTCCTTATTCTATGGTTGGTAGGTTCGGCAGCTACCTATATGCCTGCTTTATTGATTGTTTTGCAAATTTTTTCGATTTTTGTGGCTATTTCAATCATCAATAGACCGATGAATACCAGTTTTAAGTTAACCTGGATTATTTTTGTCATTGGTATTCCGATTTTTGGTGCTCTATTCTATTTTATTTTGCAGTCCAACATTGAAACCAAACGTTATCGTAAAAATTTTCATAAGCAAGCACAAAGACTTCGGGAGTATAGTAAGACGTCTGAAAAGGTCATGAAGGCATTGGAGCAGGAAGATAAGGAGCAACTGAAATTAGCTCACTTCATGAGTGAGTACGTTGGCTACCCAATTCATACCAATACGGATGCCGTCTATTTTTCAACAGGTCAGGAAAAATTTGAAGCTCTACTAGAAGAATTGAAAAAGGCAGAGCAGTATATTTTCATGGAGTACTTTATTGTCGATATGGGGTATATGTGGGATTCTATCCTTGACATTTTGAAGGAAAAGGCAGCGCAAGGGGTGGAAGTTCGTTTTATGTATGATGGGATGAATTCACTGACCAATCTTCCCTATAATTACTATAAAACCTTGCGAAAATATGGGATAAAAGCCAAAGTATTTTCTCAAATTATCCCAGCCTTATCTACGGTGCAAAATAACCGTGACCATAGAAAAATTGCGATTATTGATGGAAAGGTTGCCTTTACTGGTGGCATTAATATCGCAGATGAATACATCAACAAGAAAGTGCGTTTTGGTTACTGGAAAGACGCAGCGATTATGATTAGGGGAGAAGCTGTTGCAAACTTTACGTTGATGTTCCTTCAAATGTGGAATTACAATGAAAAGACAGAGACAGATGATCTAAAATACCTCAAAACGCATAAAGATTTAGAGACGGAAACCGTTGATGCTGAAGGTTTCTTCCTTCCGTATGGCGAGAATCCATTTGATGGAGATGAGGTAGCCAAACGAGTCTGCCTAGACATGATTCAGTCGGCAACGGATTATATTTATATCATGACACCCTACTTAGTGTTGGATGATGAAATGATTGATAATTTGACTTATGCTGCGAAGCGTGGAGTCGAGGTTCGCATTCTGCTCCCGCATATCTATGATAAAAAATCAGCCTATTTGGCTGCTCGTACTGATTTTCCGACTTACTTGGAAGCAGGAATTGAAATCTTTGAATTCCAGCCTGGGTTTGTCCATTCCAAAGTTGTTTTGGTCGATGATAAGAAAGCTACTGTTGGTACGGTGAATATGGATTTTCGCTCTTTTTATCTTAATTTTGAGTGCGGTCTCTATATTTACAATCACTCGGCAGTTTTGGCAGCTATTAAGGATGACTTTACTCATTCCTTCAAAAAATCACAGCAAATTAACCTTCTAACCTTCCATAAAACGTACTCTTGGTATAAGCGTTTGGGAGGAGCCCTACTGCGAATTATTTCACCTTTATTATAAATTGCACTATTAGTTCTTCATGGAGCAAGGGATCGACATTCTGTTTCGGTCTTACCTTGCTCCATTTTTCTTGGAAAATGATATAATAGAAAGATAGTTTATACTCGGAAAAGTTACAGGTTACTTGTGATTTTGAGTATTAAGGAGTAAAAAACGTGATAAAACCCAATTATGACTGGCAATTATTGACCGGTTTTTCTGATGAACAATTTATCAAAATTGCTAAAAAAGAAGGAGTGGACCCGGTGGCGGCTAAGTTGCTGTATGAACGTGGCATCCATTCGGCGGAAGAATTGCATACTTTCTTACAACCAAGCTTAGAAGACCTTCACGATCCCTATTTACTACATGATATGGACAAGGCGGTAGAGCGGATTCGCCGAGCAATCGAAGATTACGAACAAATTTTGATTTATGGAGATTATGACGCAGACGGCATGACCTCGGCATCTATTCTGAAAGAAACTCTGGAGGAAATGGGGGCAGAAGTCCAAGTTTATCTTCCCAATCGTTTCACAGACGGCTATGGGCCGAATCAGTCAGTTTACAAGTATTTTATCGAACAGCAGGGGATTTCTCTTATTGTGACGGTGGACAATGGCGTAGCGGGTCATGAAGCGATTGCCTATGCCCAGGAAATGGGTGTCGATGTTGTCGTGACAGACCACCATTCCATGCAGGAAACCCTTCCCAATGCCTATGCGATTGTACATCCAGAGCATCCAGAGGGAAATTATCCCTTCAAACATTTGGCAGGTTGCGGTGTAGCCTTCAAATTGGCCTGTGCCCTTCTTGAAACGGTTCATGCAGACTTGCTGGATTTGGTCGCAATTGGCACCATCGCTGATATGGTTAGCTTGACCGATGAGAATCGTGTCATGGTCAAATATGGTCTCTCGCTTCTCAAACAGACTGAACGAGCAGGTTTGCAAGAGCTGATAAAGATAGCTGGTATTGACATAGACAGTATTGATGAAGAAACAGTTGGTTTCCAACTTGCTCCGAGATTGAATGCCCTTGGTCGACTCGACGATCCTAATCCAGCCATCGAATTACTGACTGGTTTTGATGACGAAGAGGCCTATGAGATTGCTCTCATGATTGACAGTAAGAATGTCGAGCGCAAAGACGTTGTCCAAGCAATTTACGATGAAGCAAAAACCATGCTCCGTCATGATAGACCTGTTCAAGTTCTGGCTAAAGAAGGTTGGAACCCAGGTGTTTTAGGGATTGTAGCAGGACGCCTACTAGAAGAATTGCACCAGCCTGTTATTGTCTTGTCTATTGAAGATGGTAAGGCAAAGGGTTCGGCTCGTTCTGTTGAAGCGGTTGACATTTTCAAGGCCCTTAAAGATCATCAGGACCTATTTATCGCCTTTGGTGGCCATGCTGGTGCAGCAGGTATGACCTTGGAAGTTGACAAACTCGAAGAGCTTGCTCTAACCTTGGCAGACTACATTATCGAAAATAAATTGGATTTATCCAGCAAGTCTTCGCTGGTCTTAGATGAAGAATTGGATTTAGAGGAATTAACCCTAGATACTCTAAAATCTTTCGAGAAGCTTGCGCCTTACGGCATGGATAATAAAAAGCCTGTATTCTACATCAGAGACTTTCAGGTAGAATCAGCAAGAACCATGGGGCAGAATAATGCTCATCTGAAGATACGGATTACAAAAGGGGTTGCTGGATTTGATGTGGTTGCTTTTGGTAAGGGTAATCTAGCCTTGGAATTTTCACAGGCCAAGGGCTTAGAACTAGCTGTTACCTTGTCTGTCAATCAATGGAATGGTAATACCAGTCTTCAGCTCATGTTGGTTGATGCTCGGGTCAATGGTGTTCAACTTTATAATATTCGTGGAAAGCAACATCCTATTCCTGCAGGAGTCCCAATTTTGGACATTGAAAATCCAGTAGCAGATAACAAAGCAATTGTCTTAGCTAACTTGCCTGAGGACCTCAGTAGTCTGCGTAGCTATTTTCAGGAAAGAGAATTTGAAGCCATTTATTTTAAAAATGAAATTGCCAAACCGTACTATCTAGATGGTTATGGTAGCCGAGAACAATTCGCTAAATTGTATAAGACTATTTACCAATTTGATGAGTTTGATGTCCGCTACAAACTGAAAGATTTGGCTGGTTACTTAAAAATTAAGGACAGTCTATTGGTCAAAATGATTCAGATTTTCCAAGAATTAGAATTCGTCACGATTACGGATGGGGTCATGCGGGTCAACAAAGAGGCGCAGAAGCGAGAGATTTCAGAAAGTCAAATATATCAAGAATTGAAAGAAACAGTTATCCAACAAGAGTTGATGGCGCTTGGCACCGTTCAGGAAATTTATGAATGGCTATGTGGTCGCGTTTGATGACAGTAGAAGCTCTGGTTGTTGTTGGAGTGATTGGAACGCTTCTCTACACTTATAGGTTTATCAGGCAAAAAAGTCTGTTGAAAAATCTTGAACAGATAACCGAAATAAAGCACGCACTGATTGAATTACGGCGAGTAGGATGGTCAGAAAGAGCCATCAAAAAGGTTTTCCTGAAACAACTGTTGCCTCTAAAACAAGAAGACATCCCAGCATTTGTTCAAAATTTCATAAAAGAAGCTACTATTTTTGCCTCAACTAGCTTTTATCAGTTGATAAAAGTTGACAGTCGCTCTTTAAGCCAAGAGAAAGCGACGGCTTTATTAGAGCAAAGTATGAATATGTTAGATTTTCCTGAGGAATTAAGTCACGGGATATTACCTGAACTTTTGCAGAAGATGGATGTGAATTGTCCTCCACACCATCCCTTTTGGCGGTACTTTGCTAAGCTAGTTGATAAGGCTTTTCCAGTTCGAGAATTAGAAGTCAAACGGCCGTTAAACAGACAGGTCCATCAACTGCGCTACCTTATTTCCTATCAGCAGGCTTTTTGGGTACGTCAGCAGTTTGGAAAAGGAAAAACAGACTGGCAGGCTCTGGTAGCCTATTTACGTAGCCTACCTCGGTGGTCTTACCGCTTACGAGAATCTGCCCGCCTACACAGTAAACAACTGTTCGGCAAGAAAAATCAGAAGACCTTGCCAGTCAATATGAAGATTTTGATTCATTTTCACAGTGAATTTATCCTAAATCAAGATGGACAATTTGCCTTGATTTTAGAAGAACGACCTCAGGTCAATGGCGTGGTAAACGGGGCTTCCTTCAATTATGCCAGAGCTAATAATAAGCGCCATAGACAACTTGATATGGCTCCAGTTGGCACGCAGGATCCCGTTTTTCGGAAAGAATTGCTACGCTCAAAGATGGGAGTCTATTTATCACCTACTCGCTTTCGTCGCTACCAAAAAGGAAGAAATGAGGTTGGCTGGGAGCAGTCTTACTTTAATCAGCAAGGAAGCTTTTCCTATGGTGGGCATAGCAGGGCAGCTTGTGTGGCGAATGTGAGGAGACGATTTGCTAAAGATATAGGTCTGAAATGTACCAAAAAACAATTTCATGGTATAATGAAGAGTAAAAATTATTTTTAAAAAGAGAGAGACAAATGAACTTAAAAGATTACATCGCAACAATTCCTAACTATCCAAAAGAAGGTATCGAATTCCGTGACATTAGCCCTTTGATGGCAGATGGAAATGCTTATAGCTATGCAGTACGTGAAATCGTTCAGTATGCGACAGATAAGCAAATCGATATGATTGTTGGGCCAGAGGCGCGTGGTTTCATTGTTGGATGTCCAGTTGCCTTTGAATTGGGAATCGGTTTTGCACCAGTTCGTAAGCCAGGTAAGTTACCACGTGAGGTTATCTCAGCTGACTATGAAAAAGAATATGGTGTAGATACATTGACGATGCATGCAGACGCAATCAAACCAGGACAACGTGTCTTGATTGTCGATGACTTGTTGGCAACTGGCGGTACTGTAAAAGCTACGATCGAAATGATTGAAAAGCTTGGCGGTATCGTTGCTGGCTGTGCCTTCTTGATTGAGCTAGATGATTTGAAAGGCCGCGAAGCAATCGGTGATTACGACTACAAGGTTTTGATGCACTATTAATCTAAGGTTATAGCCAAAACTTATAACTGGTCCTATTTTTATTCTAATTGAATTGCATAGCAACCTGTCTTATAATAAATATAAGAAAATTGGGAGGTTGCTTATGCCAATTAAAATTGAAAAATCATTACCAGCAGTTGAAATTTTGAGAAAAGAGAATATTTTTGTGATGGATAGTGACCGAGCTAGTCATCAGGACATTCGTCCTATCAAAATCCTTATTCTCAATCTCATGCCACAGAAGATAGTGACGGAGACTCAGTTGCTCCGTCTTTTGGCTAACACTCCTTTACAGTTAGAGGTTGAATTTCTCTACATGGCTAGTCACGAGTCCAAAAATACACACTCGGACCATTTGAAGCAGTTTTATAAGACTTTTGAGCAGGTCAGGGATAGCTATTTTGACGGGCTCATCGTGACAGGAGCACCAGTTGAAAACTTACCTTTTGAGGAAGTTGATTACTGGCAAGAACTTACTCAAGTTTTTGATTGGTCAAAAACACATGTTTATTCAACATTGCACATTTGTTGGGGTGCACAGGCTGGTTTGTATGCACGCTATGGTGTACCCAAACACAGTATGTCTCGAAAACTATCAGGCGTATATTGTCAAGAAGTGACTAATCCAACTAGCCCTCTTATGCGTGGGTTTGACGATGAATTTCGTTCACCACACTCCCGTTATACGGAAGTAAGAGAAGCAGATATTGCCCATCTGAGTGGGTTGACGATTTTATCACAAGGTCCAGAAGTTGGCCTATCCATTTTAGCCAGCAAGGATTTAAGAGAAATTTATAGTTTTGGACATTTAGAGTATGATAGGGATACCCTAGCTAAGGAATACCAACGTGATTGTATAGCTGGAAAAAATCCCCATTTACCGGAAAATTATTTCAAAGAAGATGACCCTACAAGCAAACCATCTCTCTCTTGGAATTTGCCAGCAGCACAATTCTTTACCAACTGGGTGAATTACGCTGTCTATCAAGAAACTCCATACGACTGGCATATCTTTGAACAATCAGCCCAGTCAGCTAGTCTTTAAAGAGGAAGTATGAACTATTCACAGCAATTTCGTCAGGGACATTTGGTCCTGCCAGCAGCAATATTATTCCACTATCAAGAGCTTTTTCCGTCGGCAGATGATTTTTTGATTTGGCAGTTTTTCTTTTATCAAAATTCTTCAGCCATCGAATCATTAGCACCTAGTGAGATTGCTCAAGCTACTGGTAAAACAGTTGCCCAGGTCAATCAAGCTATTGAAAATCTCCAAGATGCTGGACTCTTAGAATTTAAGACAATCAGTATTGCTGGTGAAATTGAAATGATATTCGATGCGCTTCCTGCTTTTGAAAAATTGGATGCTCTGTTAACTCCAAAACAGGCAGTTGAGATTGTGCAACCAGAGAATGATTTGAAGACCTTGGTGGGTGATTTTGAACGTGAATTGGGTCGCTTTTTATCGCCGTTTGAAATCGAAGATTTGCAGAAGACTATTGAGGATGACAAAACTTCGATTGATTTGGTTCGTGCAGCCTTGAAAGAAGCTGTTTTTAACAACAAAACAAATTGGAAATACATCCAAGCTATTCTACGAAACTGGCGCCGTGAGGGAATTACTACAGTTGCGCAAGTAGAAGCGAAAAATGCAGAAAGAGAAATTCAGACTCCTAAGAATGTGACTGTTTCAAGTGACTTTCTTGATGCAATGTGGATGTGGAAAGATTGATATGGAAACAAAATTATCTAAAAGGCTGGAAACAGTCGCAAGTTTTGTCCCACAAGGGGCACGTCTAGTTGATGTAGGGAGTGACCATGCTTATCTCCCTCTTTTTTTGGTAGAGCAGGGGCGTATTGATTTTGCCATTGCGGGGGAAGTCGTTCAAGGCCCCTATCAGTCAGCGCTCCAGAATGTAGAGCAGGCGGGACAAACAGAAAAAATTCTAGTCCGTTTAGCAAATGGCTTAGGTGCGTTTGAGATGTCTGACCAGATGACTGCCGTGACCATAGCAGGTATGGGAGGACGCTTGATTGCAGAAATCTTAGAAGCAGGAAAAGAAAAGCTTGCGACCATTGAACAGTTGATACTCCAGCCAAATAATCGTGAAGATGATGTGCGTCGATGGTTGGAAAAAAATGGTTTTAGATTGGTTGCTGAAAAGATTCTGGAAGAAAATGGCAAGTTATATGAAGTCCTCGTTGCAGAATCAGGACAGATGAGATTATCAGAAGTTGAACATCGTTTTGGTCCCTATCTACTAGAGGAGGTTTCGCCAGTTTTCGTCAAAAAGTGGAGAAGAGAACTTGAAAAATTAAGTTTTGCTTTGGAACAAGTTCCATCTGAACGCCAAGGTGACCGCTTTGCCATTTCCCAAAAAATCCAACAAATTCAGGAGGTACTCCATGTTAGCTAGTCTGGTTATTGAGCGCTATCAAGCCTTTTGCCCCTCTTCTTTGGCTATGGAAGGCGATGTCAAAGGGCTGCAAATTGGTACCCTTAATAAAGAGATTCAACGTGTCATGGTGGCTCTGGATATTCGTGAGACAACAGTGGCAGAGGCGATTGATAAAAAGGTGGATTTGATTATCGTCAAGCACGCTCCGATTTTTCGTCCTATAAAGGATTTGGTGGGTGACAATCCGCAAACTAAAATGTATCTTGATTTGATTAAGCATGATATTGCAGTCTATGTCAGTCATACAGATATTGATGTGGTTGAGGGTGGTCTCAACGACTGGTTCTGTGAACTATTAGAAATTCAAGATACTACCTACTTGATTGAAACTGCCGAGGGGCAGGGGCTTGGTCGTGTGGGGACAATAGCAGAGCAGACTTTGGAGGATTTGGCTTTGAAAGTCAAGTCTGTCTTTGGTCTAGATGCTGTCCGTCTAGTGACCTATGGGCATCAAGCCAAGCAGTATGTCAGCCGTGTAGCCATCTGTGGAGGCAGTGGTGGGGCTTACTACCATGAGGCTCTTGCCAAGGGGGCAGATGTTTACATCACAGGCGATATTTACTACCATACTGGGCAGGATATGCTGACACAAGGCTTGCTGGCTATTGATCCAGGCCATCATATCGAAGCCTTGTTTATCAAGAAAATTGCTGAATTGTTGGAAACATGGAAGGCAAATGAAGGTTGGGATGTCGAAATTCTACCTTCAACTGTTTCAACCAATCCGTTTAGACATTTGTGATAAATTAATCAGTACCTAATTATGGAAAGACCAAGACGACATTTAATGTAGTTTTAGGTCTTTTATTTTTTGGATGTTTTCTTATTTATTTAAGTGAAAAAGCTTGAATTTTATAATAAATTAGGATATCTTAATTTATAGGATATGCAAGATTAAACAGGATAGGATGTTAGTTATGACTTGGTTTACTAATCAGTCTGTAGTTCTACAGGCTTTGCTAGGTGGTTTATTCACATGGTTTTGTACGATTATGGGGTCTGCCGTTGTATTTTTCTTTAAGACAGTTAGTCGTCGTTTGCTAGACACCATGCTAGGCTTTGCAGCTGGTGTTATGATTGCGGCTTCTTTTTGGTCTTTATTAGCCCCATCGATTGAGTATGCTGAAAGTTCATACGGCAATTTGGCTTGGATACCAGCAGCAGTAGGTTTTGCAGCAGGTGGTATTTTTTTACGCTTGGTAGATGCCTGGGTTCCGCATTTGCATTTGGGGAATGATAAAGATAAGGCAGAAGGCGGTGGTGAGAAGGAGAGAAAAAATCTATCCAAAACAGCCCTGCTCTTCTTAGCTATTACGATTCACAATATTCCTGAAGGCTTGGCGGTCGGTGTGACATTTGGTGCACTTGCTTCTAACTATAGTCCAGCAGCTTTTATCGGCGCAATAGGTCTTGCTATTGGGATCGGTATACAAAATATTCCTGAAGGTGCAGCCTTGGCTATTCCAATTCGTACAGACGGTGCATCTAGGTGGAAAGCTTTTTACTGGGGATCAATGTCAGCGATTGTCGAGCCGATTGCAGCAGTCATAGGGGCTTTTGCGGTTACCTTTATGACACCTATTTTACCTTATGCCCTCTCCTTTGCGGCAGGAGCCATGATTTTTGTCGTTGTAGAAGAGCTCATTCCAGAGTCGCAGACAAATGGCAATACGGACATTGCAACTCTGGGCTTAATGGCTGGTTTTATCATCATGATGATTTTGGATGTTGCCTTAGGATAATTTGTTAAAGTCTGTCGTCACAGGCTTTTTTCTTATGACAATATCTTTAAAAATATGGTATAATGAACTGATATTAATTGATGGAAGGTACTCTTATATGAAAGGTATTATTCTGGCAGGTGGGTCTGGGACTCGTCTCTACCCATTGACACGCGCAGCTTCAAAACAGTTGATGCCGATTTATGACAAACCAATGATTTATTACCCATTGTCAACACTCATGTTGGCTGGGATTAAAGAAATCTTAATTATTTCTACTCCTCAGGATCTACCTCGTTTCAAGGACATGCTTGGTGATGGTTCTGAGTTGGGAATTTCTCTCTCATATGCAGAACAACCAAGCCCAGATGGTTTGGCGCAAGCCTTCATTATCGGTGAAGAATTTATCGGTGATGACAATGTAGCCTTGATCCTTGGTGATAACATCTACCACGGCAATGGATTGACCAAGATGTTGCAACGTGCAGCAAGCAAAGAAAAGGGCGCGACTGTCTTTGGTTACCAAGTAAAAGACCCAGAACGCTTTGGTGTTGTCGAGTTTGACGCAGATATGAATGCCATCTCTATCGAAGAAAAACCTGAAGAGCCAAAATCAAATTTTGCGGTTACTGGTCTTTATTTCTATGACAATGATGTTGTGGAGATTGCCAAAAATATCAAGCCTTCACCTCGTGGTGAGTTGGAAATCACAGATGTCAACAAGGCTTACTTAGAGCGTGGCGACTTATCTGTTGAGCTTATGGGCCGTGGATTTGCCTGGTTGGATACAGGTACGCATGAAAGCCTCTTGGAAGCTGCACAGTACATCGAAACGGTTCAACGTTTGCAAAACGTTCAAGTGGCTAACTTGGAAGAGATTGCCTATCGCATGGGCTACATCACCAAAGAACAAGTGCACGAGTTGGCGCAACCACTTAAGAAAAATGAATACGGACAATACTTGCTCCGTTTGATTGGAGAAGCCTAATGACAGAAAACTTTTTCGGTAAAACACTAGCAGCTCGCCCAGTTGAAGCTATTCCAGGAATGTTAGAATTTGACATTCCTGTTCATGGTGACAACCGTGGCTGGTTCAAGGAGAACTTCCAAAAGGAAAAAATGTTGCCTCTCGGCTTCCCTGAAAGCTTCTTTGCAGAAGGAAAATTGCAAAATAATGTTTCCTTCTCTCGCAAAAATGTTCTTCGTGGTCTTCACGCTGAGCCTTGGGATAAATACATTTCAGTGGCAGATGGCGGTAAGGTTTTGGGAACTTGGGTCGATCTTCGTGAAGGAGAGACCTTCGGTAATACCTATCAAACAGTTATCGATGCTTCAAAAGGTATCTTCGTTCCGCGCGGAGTAGCCAATGGTTTCCAAGTTTTGTCAGATTTCGTGGCTTACAGCTACTTGGTTAACGACTACTGGGCTTTGGAACTCAAGCCTAAGTATGCTTTCGTCAACTACGCTGACCCTAGCCTCGACATCAAGTGGGAAAACCTAGAAGAAGCGGAAGTTTCAGAAGCAGATGAAAATCACCCACTCCTCAAGGACGTTAAGCCTTTGAGAAAAGAGGACCTCTAATGAAAAATAAATTGAAGGTAGAGCCCCTTAATCTTAATGGTGTTGAAAAAGTTGTAACGGCTTTTATCTTTAGTTTAATTTTAATTTTTAAAAACTTTAGCTCAAATATTGATTGGTATGATATTTTAGAAATTGGTGCTACAATCTTTATCATTGATTTTTTATTTATTATCCATAAAAACGAACTTGAAAAAATAATTAAAGAAGGTTGTCTGACCAAGGCTTTCGGAACAGTAGTGGCTTGTGTGTTTTCATTATGTTTGCTTTATGCTCGTAATTCTTTGATAAAAGAAATTTTATCACAAAAAGAACCCTGGTTTCTACAGTATTTAAGTTTAGTTCTGGCAAATTTTATGTCAGCTTTCCTTGTGATTATAGCTGTATTATTTGCAGCCAACGTGATTGCCTTCTTAGTATATTTACTATTTGGAAAAAAACTAATCGAAAAATTCGGAGAAAAAAATGTCTCAATTTAAAAATATTATCGTAACTGGTGGAGCTGGTTTCATCGGTTCAAACTTTGTACATTATGTTTATAACAATCATCCAGACGTTCACGTAACTGTTTTGGATAAACTTACTTATGCTGGTAACAAGGCTAACATCGAAGCTATTCTTGGTGACCGTGTTGAGCTGGTTGTTGGTGATATTGCAGATGCTGAGTTGGTCGACAAATTGGCTGCTAAAGCAGATGCAATTGTTCACTATGCGGCAGAAAGCCACAACGACAACTCCCTCAACGACCCAAGCCCATTCATCCATACCAACTTTATCGGTACTTACACCTTGCTTGAAGCGGCTCGTAAATACGATATTCGTTTCCACCATGTATCGACTGACGAAGTATACGGTGACCTTCCTTTACGTGAAGATTTGCCAGGTCATGGCGAAGGTCCAGGTGAGAAATTTACAGCAGAAACCAACTACAACCCGTCATCACCATACTCATCAACCAAGGCTGCTTCAGACTTGATTGTCAAAGCATGGGTGCGTTCATTTGGTGTTAAAGCGACTATTTCCAACTGTTCAAATAACTACGGTCCATACCAACACATTGAGAAATTCATCCCACGCCAAATTACCAACATCTTGGCAGGTATCAAGCCAAAACTTTACGGTGAAGGTAAAAACGTCCGTGATTGGATTCATACCAACGACCACTCGACTGGTGTTTGGGCAATCTTGACAAAAGGCCGTATGGGTGAAACTTACCTAATCGGTGCTGACGGTGAGAAGAACAACAAAGAAGTGCTTGAATTGATCCTTGAAAAAATGGGTCAACCAAAAGATGCTTACGATCACGTGACTGACCGTGCAGGACACGATTTGCGCTATGCTATTGACGCAAGCAAACTTCGTGACGAGCTTGGCTGGACACCACAATTCACAGACTTCTCTCAAGGTTTGGAAGAAACGATCCAGTGGTACACAGACAACCAAGATTGGTGGAAGGCAGAAAAAGAAGCTGTTGAAGCCAACTATGCTAAGACACAGGAAGTTATTAAATAAGACTATTAAAGGCTAGGGCTCTTGCCCAAGCCTTTCTTGAAATAAGGAGCAAACATGATTTTAATTACAGGTGCAAATGGTCAGTTGGGTACAGAGTTGCGTTATCTCTTGGATGAGCGTGGTGTTGAGTACGTTGCCGCTGACGTAGCAGAAATGGACATCACGGATGCAGACAAGGTGGATGCCTTCTTTGCAGAAGTTAAGCCAAGCATTGTTTACCACTGTGCAGCCTATACAGCTGTTGATATGGCAGAAGATGAAGGCAAAGAACTCAACTACAAGATTAACGTAACAGGCTCTGAAAATGTTGCCAAGGCAGCTGCTAAATACGGTGCAACCCTCGTTTATATCTCTACAGACTATGTCTTCAACGGTGAGTTGCCAGTTGGTCAAGAGTGGCAAGTAGATGACCAACCAGATCCTCAATCAGAATACGGTCGTACCAAGTGCTTGGGTGAGGAAGCAGTTGAGAAGTTTGCAGACAAGTTCTACACTGTTCGTACGGCTTGGGTCTTTGGTAACTACGGTAAAAACTTTGTTTTCACCATGCAAAACCTTGCGGAAACTCGAGATACCTTGACAGTTGTTAACGACCAACACGGTCGTCCAACCTGGACACGCACACTTGCGGAATTCATGGTACACTTGGTGGACACCAAGCAAGCATTTGGTTACTACCATTTGTCAAACGATGCAGCAGAAGATACGACTTGGTTTGACTTTGCGACGGAAATCCTTAAGGATACTAATACCAAGGTATTGCCAGTGGATTCTAGCCAATTCCCAGCTAAGGCAAAACGTCCATTCAACTCAACCATGAGCTTGGATAAGGCAAAAGCCACAGGCTTTGTCATCCCAACTTGGCAAGAAGCTTTGGAAGCATTCTATAAACAAGAAAAGAAATAGTCTACAGGAGATGTGTATGAAAAAGAAAGCGATTGTTAAGCCGTTATTGACATCAGCAATCCTTCTTGCTTTACTAGGAGGTGCTATATTACCGTCCGGAGCTGTTCCAGTTGTAGCAGCAGAGACAAGTCAAAGTACGACCTATCATTTAACTGATGATGAAAAAGTTGCCGTACGTGAATATATTCAAGCTAAAATGACTATCGATATGCAAGAATATGGATTGGCGTTTCTTGAGGGAATGATGGAAGAAATGGCATCGGGTAGTGCTGAAGCTACATGGGATGAAGAAATTGCAGACTTGAAGGCAAGCTTAACAGCAGAGCAAGTTGTTGTTTTAGATGAACTTAAAGCAAATTTAATTGGTAGCATAGCTCAACATTACCATTACTTATTTGAGACACTTACAGTCGCTGGAAAAAGCGGAAGAGAAGAAGCAGCGGCTATAGTTTCTAAGTACGAGTCTGAAGATGATGCAAGTACTCCTGAAGCCGAGTTGGCTGCATTGAAATACGCTAGAGAAGTTATCGTTGAACTACTGAATAAAGAGTCGGCAGCGATTGATAATTATATTGCTTATGCAGAAGCAACTGGACAAGAATTAGCTGGATTGTTGGAAAGTGGAAACTCTAATTTAGAATCTATTACATCTGCAACTATAGGATATGGTCAAGCTCTTGCAACTGCTTCGCAACCAAAATTTCCGTATGATTTTTCAGAAATAGACCGACAGATTGCAGAACTAACTGCTAGTCTACAATCAAAAGTCGAGGATAAAAGTACAGCTAATATTGAAAATACTGGGGCACAAACAAGTCAAAGCGTTTCAAATGACTCAAATGATTTGCAAGATGTTTCAGGTCAAGGGGGCGGTCAGATTTCTGATGTAGCTACAGGCAAAGGCAATATTTCCGAAGCAGGCCAGAAAAAGGTTATACCAAATGATAAAGCTAAAGTATTACCAAAAACCTCAGGGAAATCTAGTCTTCCATTAACTGTACTAGGACTCATAACAATTTTTGCTGGTTGGTTATTGACAAAGAAGCAAGAAGAAAAATAGAAGATTAGTGTAATTGCATCTATTTTGAGAAATATAGTTGTTTTTACATGTGAAATACATAAAGGAGATGTTTGTGAAAAAAAGAACGTTGTTATTTCTTTCTTTGTGTGCGTCCGCGTTGAATGCTCAGCTTGTTCAAGCGGATATGGTAAATGCCCCATCTAGTCAAGTTTCTTCATCTCAGGTTGCTGAAACTGGCGGGCAGCTATCTGTCGTTGATGAGGCTGGTCAGATTAAAGCTATTCTGTCGAACATTCAAGGGGAAATTATTGGTGTTACAGCCCAGTTTCGCTCTGAAGCAAATAGCGGAATTACTGTCGCATTCTCAATGGATGAGCAAGGTAGATACGTAGCGGTTTTAGATCGGTCTGCATTTGCGGAGGAAGACCAAGTCTTTTCGCTGAAGTTAACAGCACAATTAACAGATGGAAGTTTTCAGACCTTATCAGATTATAGTTTCGAGTGGAAGAAGGATGTCGCAAGCGCTGCTGAGAAGCCTACTGCTTTGAATAATAGCAATGCAATCTCGTCTAAAATTGAGGAGGAAGCAACTTCTACTACTACAGGTTCAACTGTTGATTCTAGTTTGACAGCAGATGCAACAAGTAGTACTTCGAATTCGCTGACAAGAAGTTCTTCCAATACGATTGCAGGAAGTTCGAATGGCTCTACAAGTGTTCTGAGTGCTCGAGTCAGTACAGCTTCCAGTTCGGTCAATGTTACACAACCTACTGGCACCATCACAATTGAAAATCGTAACGATTCCCAAGGTACCTTTGATGTTCGTGTTACCAATATCTCTTCTCCTAAGGATATAGCGAGTGTTATCTTGCCGACCTGGTCGCAGTCAGATGATTTACGTTGGTATGAAGCAAAGCGTCAGTCAGATGGCAGTTATAAGTTAACTGTTAATAAGAAGGATCATAAGTACCGCACAGGTACCTATACAGTTCATCTATATTATAAGGATTCAAATGGTGGTTTGACAGGTGCAGGTGGTACAACGACTCATTTATCAGAAGCGAAGCCAACAGGCACCATCACAATTGAAAATCGTAACGATTCCCAAGGTACCTTCGATGTTCGTGTTACTAATGTTTCATCACCGAAAGATATAGCAAGTGTTATCTTACCTACTTGGTCCCAGACGGATGATTTACGTTGGTATGAAGCCACTCGTCAATCAGATGGCAGTTATAAGTTAACTGTTAATAAGAAGGACCATAAGTACCGTACAGGTACCTACACGGTTCATTTATATTATAAGGATTCAAATGGTGGTTTGACAGGTGCAGGTGGTACAACGACTCATTTATCAGAAGTGAAGCCAACAGGTACCATCACAATTGAAAATCGTAACGATTCCCAAGGTACCTTTGATGTTCGTGTTACCAATATCTCTTCTCCTAAGGATATAGCGAGTGTTATCTTGCCGACCTGGTCGCAGTCAGATGATTTACATTGGTATGAAGCCACTCGTCAGTCAGATGGCAGTTATAAGTTAACTGTCAATAAGAAGGACCATAAGTACCGCACAGGTACCTATACAGTTCATCTATATTATAAGGATTCAAATGGTGGTTTGACAGGTGCAGGTGGTACAACGACTCATTTATCAGAAGCGAAGCCAACAGGCACCATCACAATTGAAAATCGTAACGATGCCCAAGGTACCTTCGATGTTCGTGTTACTAATATCTCTTCTCCTAAGGACATAGCGAGTGTTATCTTACCCACTTGGTCCCAGACGGATGATTTACGTTGGTATGAAGCCACTCGTCAGTTAGATGGCAGTTATAAGTTAACTGTCAATAAGAAGGACCATAAGTACCGCACAGGCACCTACACGGTTCATTTATATTATAAGGATTCAAATGGTGGTTTGACAGGTGCAGGTGGTACAACGACTCATTTATCAGAAGCGAAGCCAACAGGTACCATCACAATTGAAAATCGTAACGATGCCCAAGGTACCTTTGATGTTCGTGTTACTAATGTTTCATCACCGAAAGATATAGCAAGTGTTATCTTACCTACTTGGTCCCAGACGGATGATTTACGTTGGTATGAAGCCACTCGTCAATCAGATGGCAGTTATAAGTTAACTGTCAATAAGAAGGACCATAAGTACCGCACAGGTACTTATACAGTTCATCTATATTATAAGGATTCAAATGGTGGTTTGACAGGTGCAGGTGGAACAACAACTCATTTATCAGAAGCGAAGCCAACAGGCACCATCACAATTGAAAATCGTAACGATGCCCAAGGTACCTTTGATGTTCGTGTTACTAATGTTTCGTCACCGAAAGATATATCAAGTGTTCTCTTACCTACCTGGTCCCAGTCAGACGATATACGTTGGTATGAAGCCACTCGTCAGTCAGATGGCAGTTATAAGTTAACTGTCAATAAGAAGGACCATAAATACCGTATAGGTACTTATAGTGTTCACTTATATTATAAGGACTCAAGTGGAGGTCTAACAGGTGCTGGCGGCACAACGACTCACTTATCAAATCCGTCAGCACAGCGATCCTACACAGTCTATATTGACCCAGGGCACGGAGGGCGAGACTCGGGCGCTTCTTACGGTGGCGTACATGAAAAAAATCTTGCATTGTCTGTTTCAAATAAGTTGCGTGAAAATCTCTTGAAATATGGAATCAATGTTTTGATGACCCGTACAGGTGATTATGATGTAGACTTCAAAACAGAGCGTTCACGAATGACGAATGCAAGTAACGCAGATTTATTTATTAGTATTCATTTTAATGCGACGGGAGCAGGAGTTTCGAATGCGACTGGTATCGAAACATACTGGTATCAATATAATCCAGAATACCAACCTAAAATTAATAAAGAAATGCATAATAACCCTACTCGTTTAGCTGAAAGTGAGATTTTAGCCAACAAGGTCCAGGAGAGTTTAATTAAAGAAACAGGTGCAGTTAACCGTGGCGTAAGAAGAGAAACTTTTGCAGTCCTTCGTGAGACAGCAATTCCTGCTATTCTAGTAGAGCTAGGATTTATGGATAATCCTTCGGAGTTGCAAGTTATCAAACAAGATTCTTACCACACTCGCCTTGCGAAAGCATTGGCACAAGGCGTAATGAATTGGTATGGTGCTGTTGAGGGAAAGTAGAAATTGCAGGTACAGGTATTGAAACAGGAAAACTTTCTAATGATCAAAAAAGTTTCATAGCTAATCTAGTACCTGCAATTGAACAAAGTTCAAAAGCTAATTCTATCCTTTCGAGCGTCATGTTATCTCAAGCCATCCTCGAAAGTGCATGGGGAACGTCATACTTGGCGACTCATGGGAATAATCTTTTTGGCATCAAAGCGGATGCTGCGTGGACAGGTGCTACAATTGAAATCATTACCAATGAATACCGTGATGGTGAGAAGAAGCAAGAAAAGCACTTGTTTAGAAAATATAATTCATGGAATGAAAGTGTAGCAGACTATGCTAAGTTCTTTACCTCTACTCCGTGGAGAATAAAAAATTACCAGAGTTTCAGAGAGGCAACTGATTATCAACAAGCAATTCTTGCGTTAAGACAATCAGGATATGCTACTGATCCGAAATATGGTGAAAAAATACGATCAATTATCGAGAATTACAAGCTTTATCTTTTAGATAATTAAGTTTTTTGGATGATAAATAGCCTTGCTCAAAAACGAGCAAGGCTATTTTTATCACTCATATAAATCTGTTAAAGGTCGTTTATCAACGGCACTATTGTATTCTAGTTGTAAGTAGGTTTGGTAAAGTGATAGGCTTGATATGTCTTCAATTTGTTGGCCATTATTATCGATATTTCCCCAGCTAGTAATGATAGGTGCTTCGATTTGCATATCACTCAAAAATTGTTGGTAAGGTGATCGAGGAAGGGCATAGTCGGATTCGGATAAAATATCCATCAAATATGGAACGAGATAGTTTGGGCTGATTGTTGTAGATTCGCGCTCCCTAATATCAAAATTCGACCAAATCACTAAAGGGGTAGAATATTTAGCAGCAGGATTATTTTCATCCATAAATTGTGCGTAAAATTCTTGAGTCAAACTAGGTTGGTGATCGCCGTACATGACGATGACCGTTGGCTCTTTGTAAGTGCTAAAGAAAGTAATTAAATCTGCAAATGCTTCATCTGTTCTTTTCATGCTGGTCAAAAATTCTGTTTCAGCTAAGTATTCAGATGTTGAACCATTAATACTGACTTCGCGAGGATAAATTTCTTCCGTACTTGGATAGCCTCCATGTCCTTGCATGGTAACAACAAAGCTAAATAGAGGCTGGTCTCCTTTTTGGGTATAAAGTTCTTTTATTCCGTTGAACAAGAATTGATCAGATGGCCAGCCACGATCGATTGTTAGTGGTGCTAAGCTACTAATAGCAGGTTCCGAATCTAAAAAATAAGATTTATTAAACCCTAGTAGAGGATATACTGCATGACGGTTGTAATTATTTCCAGATTGAGGATGTAGAGCTACGGTGTCGTAATTTTTATTTTTTAGATAAGTTGCGAAACTTGGACGTTCTTGTGTGATAATCTGCTGATATGGGAATAAATTAGAGGATAATAAACTGATTGGGTTACTTGTCAGCACTTCATACTCGGTATTTGCAGTACCACCGCCGAAAACAGAGACGTTTAGGGTGCCATGAATAGTATTGTCTGTTAATGCATGTTGGTTTGATAGCGGATCAGGCTCCATATTTAAGCCCTGTAAGTTTGAAAAATCACTCTGTGATTCATTCTGTATAAAGATAATATTAGGTCTGATTGTTTGTTTTTCTGTTTCAGGAGGGTACTTCTCAAGAACTTCATTAAGTTTTGGGAGTGAATATCCCTCAGGCTTAGTTATTTTACTGTCTTCATAGAAAGAGGCGAGTGAGAGTGGTAGCCCAAATTGACCATAGGTGACGTACATTCTCCAGTAGTTTAATGATATATTTGCATTAGAGACGACAGTTTTATTAATCATTGGAACGATTGTTATTAAAGTTATATAGCCCAGTAAAATTCTGCTGAAACGTTTCGGCCATTTGAAATCATAACTAGAATAGAACGTTCTAGAAGGTAGAAGTTTTGGTAAATATAATTTGGGGATAAAGAAAAAGAAGGTCAATAAGATATAAGAAAATACCATGCTTTGTAGCATTCGATTGTTGATATTAATTGCTACGCTAGAAGCTACATTTAATCCGTCTGTAATTTGAAAAAGATTATAAAATAATAGAGGAGCACCACGGCTGTCAATCAAAAGTTGGTTACTTATACCAATAAATACTGAAGCGGATAGAATTAATAGGCTGGCAAATCGTAGGTTAGTTGTAAATACCAGTATTAGGTAGAGGACTCCGATAATGATTAGATTGTTCCAAAGACTGTTTGGGGAAAGAGTAGAGAATTGTGAGTAGCTATTTTCAATAATAAATAATGAAAAAATGGGAACTAGAAGATAAATCACTGATAGGCTAATCGTTTTGAAGGCTTTAGAGATATGACCTCGGAGTTGTTTGTATCCTAAAAGACCAAAAAATATCAGGAAAGTTAGTGCAACTAATAGCTGTTGAGTTT
Source organism: Streptococcus sp. 2022WUSS135 (assembly GCF_044427045.1). Taxonomy (NCBI): domain Bacteria; kingdom Bacillati; phylum Bacillota; class Bacilli; order Lactobacillales; family Streptococcaceae; genus Streptococcus; species Streptococcus sp. 2022WUSS135. Next base: position 48,450 of record NZ_JAOTGL010000003.1, on the reverse strand, counting down.
CCATTTTATTAAAGTTCGAATTAAATAGCACTAATTCATTGCGATATAAACGTGGAAATGTAAAAGTAGTGAATATATATTGAACGATTAATAATATTGTTAAGATACGGATATCTCTTCTTTTGATTCTCCATGTTGCTCCATTTAAGATAAAGCATGTTAGACCTAAAGCAAGGACTATTAAGTGGAGGTACCAAAATTGATTATCTTTAGTTATCCGTAAAGTATAGGGAAGCTCAATAAAGGCTAAATTTTTATATTTATCTCCAGTTGATGTGTCAATGGATTCAACCAATTGTCCACCGACTTTAATTTTTACAATAGTCGGATTTTCACTAACAAAGTATTCAAATGATAAGGTTCTTACAGAAGAGGAAGATTTAATTACGAGTGAATTTTCTTCACCTAGAGAAGAAAAATTAGGAATTAAATCAGCATCATTGATTCCCCATTGGTTTTCTATAATTTCTGATGAGTGAATATAACGTCCATTTATTTGGATGCTGTCGATTACTTGGTTTGGTTGTTCTGCGATTATTTCTATAGTTCCATCATTTTTTGTAGAACCTAATTCGTTTTGAATGAGATGTGCATAGAGAAAAAAACTTCCAATCAATCCGATGGAGATCAGTATGTGAATAAGCTGTTTGATTAATTTCATATCTATTAACAATTCTAAGTTTTATATTTTTATGTAAAAGCCAGTACATATTATATCAAATTTTTCTTATTAACTCAAAATTTGTTTTTATCTATACTGTGGAGTCAGAGGCGTAGAAAAAGAAAAGCCTTTATAACCAAACTAGGATAGAATTAGGAAAAAAAACTAAAAAATGGTATAATGAAAAGAACTGCAATTTGATGGAGAGGATTCATGAAACACGTTTTTATTATCGGTAGTCGTGGACTGCCAGCAAAATATGGTGGCTTTGAGACCTTTGTCCAACAATTGGTCAGTCACCAGCAATCTGAGAAGATTCATTACCATGTGGCGTGCTTGTCTGATACAAGTCATCACCAACATTCGACCTACCTGGGTGCAGATTGCTTCACCATTAATCCACCAAAACTTGGACCCGCTCGTGTGATTGCTTATGATATGATGGCGATTACTTATGCCCTTAAAATCATCAAGGAACAGCAGATAGAGCGACCAATTTTCTATATCTTGGGAAATACCATAGGTGGCTTCATAGTGCCTTTTGCAAAAATGATTCACTCTGTTGGAGGTACCTTGTTTGTCAATCCAGATGGTTTGGAATGGAAACGGACCAAATGGGCTAAACCAGTTCAACGCTATCTAAAATTTTCTGAAAAAATGATGGTCAAATATGCTGATTTGATTGTCGCTGACAATGAAGGTATTGAAGATTACTTGCAGTCTGAATACTCAGCTACAAATACAACTTTTATTGCCTATGGTACAGATTTAAGTCCGACTAAGTTAACAAAAGAATCTAAACAAGTTCGCCAATATTTTACAAATTGGAACATTAAAGAGAAAGAATATTTCCTGATAGTTGGTCGCTTTGTTCCAGAAAATAATTATGTAACAGCTATCAAGGAATTTATGGCCAGCAAGACAAAACGTGATTTGGTCATTATAGCCAATCATGAAGGCTCTGCTTATTTCCAACAGCTCAAAGAAGAGACAGATTTTGCATCTGATCCACGAATCAAATTTGTTGGAACAGTGTACGATCAAGAACTACTAAAGTATCTTCGACAGGAGTGTCGTGCCTATATCCATGGACATGAAGTTGGTGGTACTAATCCTGGTCTACTTGAGGCCTTGGCACAAACCAATGAAAATTTGGTTTTAGGTGTCGATTTTAACCGAAAAGTTGCCCTAGAAGGTGCTCGGTATTGGAGTAAGGAGTCAGGTAGCTTGAGTCAATTAATTAACCAAATTGATGAGAATGCTGAAGCGGTGGAATTAGGAGAAATTGCGAAAAAACACATGAAGGATGAATACACCTGGGAAAAAATTGCACGTGAGTACGAGGAATTATTTTTACGATGAAAGTCAATATTTTGATGTCGACCTATAATGGTCAACAGTTCTTAGCTGAGCAAATTCGCTCTATCCAAGAACAGGCTTACACAGACTGGACACTATTTATTCGTGATGATGGTTCCAGTGACAATACAAAAGAAATACTTAAAGATTTTGAGCGTCAAGATAGTCGAATTCATCTTATTGATAGTGATAAGAGTGACAATCTTGGAGTTATTAAAAGTTTTCATAAACTAGTGAACCACGATAGGGCTGACTATTATTTTTTTAGTGATCAGGATGATGTTTGGTTGCCAAATAAATTGGAACTCAGTCTAAACGAAGCCCAAAATTATCCAGCTAATCTCCCCTTAATGGTTTATATGGATTTAAAAGTGGTCAATCAAGATCTAGAGATTATGACTGAAAGCATGGTTAAATCTCAATCTCATCATGCCAATACTGAATTAGTTCAAGAGCTGACCGAAAATACGGTGACAGGTGGGGTTGCCATGATTAACCATACACTCGCTGAAATGTGGCAAGAGACGGATGATATACTCATGCACGATTGGTTCTTGGCCTTACTAGCTTCAGCCTTTGGAAATTTGGTATTTATTGATCAACCAGGTGAACTGTATCGCCAACATTCGGATAATGTACTAGGTGCTCGAACTCTCTCAAAACGATTAAAAAAATGGATTCGCCCTCACATTTTATTTGCGGTCTATTGGGATTTGATTAAAAATAGTCAAAAACAAGCCCGTCATTTACTACAAATGCCACTTTCTCAATCAAATAGAGAATTAATAGAAGCCTTTGTAACCATTATGGATAAACCAATGCTTGAACGATTCAGGATTTTGAGAAAATATGGTTTAAGAAAAAACAAAACCTTTCATACATTAGTATTCACGACATTGATTGTGACAAAATTTGCATATAAGGAATAGCTATGAATTTATTAAATAAAGAAAATCAAATACTCTTAAGAGAGATGATTAAAACAGATTTTAAATTACGTTACCAAGGTTCTCTCATTGGACATCTCTGGTCGATTTTGAAACCGATGTTACTTTTTACAATTATGTATTTAGTATTTGTTCGTTTTTTGCGCTTTGATGATGGAACTCCTCATTATGCAGTAGGGCTACTATTGGGTATGGTAACATGGAACTTTTTTACAGAAGCAACTAATATGGGGATGATGTCTATTGTTTCACGCGGGGATTTGTTGCGGAAGTTGAATTTTTCGAAAGAGATAATCGTCCTTTCTTCAGTTGCAGGAGCTGCAATTAATTACGCCATTAACTTAATGGTTGTGTTTGTATTTGCTGCTATTAACGGGGTTCCCTTTACTTGGTCCGTTTTAGTTATAATCCCACTGTTTTTTGAATTGGCATTACTAGCAACAGGTATAGCTTTCATCCTATCTTCTTTATTTGTAAGATTTAGAGATATTGGTCCAATTTGGGAAGTGTTCTTACAGGCTGGATTGTATGCGACACCAATTATTTATTCATTGACATTTATTTTACAGCGTGGGCAAGTAACATTTGCTAAATTGATGATGTTGAACCCTGTTGCACAAATTATTCAAGACTTGAGACATTTTATTGTTTATTCTGGGAATACTACAGTTAGTGAATTGATTGAAAATCCTGTTATTGTGGCAATTCCGTATATTCTTCCAGTCGTTGTTTACCTATTGGGTATAACTGTGTTTAGAAAAAATGCCAAAAAGTTTGCGGAGATTTTGTAATGGTAAAAAATAATAATATTGCTGTAAAAGTAGAACATGTTAGCAAGAGTTTTAAGCTTCCAACGGAGAGTAGTCAGAGTCTAAGAACTACTTTAGTCAATTTATTTAAAGGGATTAAAGGCTACGTAGAGTATAATGTTTTGCAGGATATCAGTTTTGAAGTTGAAAAAGGGGACTTTTTTGGAATTGTTGGTCGCAATGGTTCTGGTAAGTCGACACTGTTAAAAATTTTATCTCAAATATATGTTCCTGAAAGAGGGACTGTAGCTGTGGATGGTAAATTAGTTTCTTTTATTGAACTTGGTGTTGGTTTTAATCCGGAACTAACTGGTAAGGAAAATGTATACCTAAACGGTGCGATGTTAGGATTTACTGCAGAAGAAATTGATGCAATGTATGATGATATTGTTGAATTTGCGGAATTAAGTGAATTCATGAATCAAAAGCTGAAAAATTATTCTAGTGGAATGCAGGTACGTCTAGCCTTTTCAGTTGCCATTAAAGCGCAGGGAGATATTCTGATACTTGACGAGGTTCTAGCAGTAGGCGATGAGGCCTTTCAGCGTAAATGTAATGATTATTTCCTAGAGCGTAAAAAAAGTGGAAAAACGACCATTCTTGTCACCCATGATATGGGAGCTGTGAAAAAGTATTGTAATAAAGCTCTTCTAATAGAGAAAGGATACGTCAAGGCATTAGGAGAACCTGATGATGTAGCTAATCAATACAGTTTTGATAATGTGCTTGCCTCAATAAGCGAAGTTACAGAAAACGAAGAACCACTGCATCAGAGTGATATTGTAAAAGATTTGCAGATTAACCTGGTCTCAAAAAATCAAATTGAACCTGATGAATCAATTGAAATCGAGTTTAAATATACGGTTTTAGAAGATATTGAAACACATATTGCATTTACATTTTTAGATTTAGAACGTCATTTTGATGTATATAACGACAATTCTATGGATTTAAAAACGTTTGGCAAAGGTGAGAAGTTTATCCGAGTGAAATGTAAGCTACCTTCAATTAATCAGGCAAAATTAAAAATGGCGGTGTCAGTACGAAATAGTAATAAGCAACCGTTATTATTTGCCAAGACTTCTGACACACCAGCTATTTTTATTAGTAGGAAGTTTAGCACTGATAATATTGCAGAGGAAGACGCAGCAACCGGGTTTATTCAGAGAAATAGCCAATGGGAGCTGCTAGATTAATAAAATATAACGGAGGCAGAATGTCGCGTTTGTTGGTATATGTTCACTATAATAAATATAATGTTGTCAGTGAATATATTTATTATCAATTAAAGTCGATACGAAGTATTTATTCAGACATAGTTTTTGTTTCTAACAGCCATGTTTCAAAGGACATAGTACAATATTTACAGTCGGAACGACTGATTGATTTTTTTATCCAGAGAGATAATATTGGTTATGATTTTGCGGCATGGAAAGAAGGGCTGAATCAAGTAACATTTTATCAATATGATTCGGTAACTCTGATGAATGATACATGTTTCGGCCCCCTCTGGAACCTAGAGGATTATTATAGTCAATTTGACAGTGATGTTGATGTAGATTTTTGGGGAATGACCAATCACTTAGAGACAAAAATAGATAGTGTAGTTGTCCCTGAACATTTACAGTCATATTTTATGGTATTTAAAAAACGAATCTTGCAGAGTCAAGCATTTGTTGGTTTTTGGTCATCTGTAAGTGAGTTAACAGATATTCAAGATGTTATAAAATTATACGAGAGCCAATTGACAAAAATACTTTTATCAGAGGGCTATAGCTATAAGTGTGTATTAGATACGTCCATTTGTTGTAAAACCCTTGAAAATAGCAACATTACACTAGAATATCCAGAAGTTATACTTAAAAATAATGTTCCATTCATAAAAATAAAGAGTTTTACTGAATATCCAGATAGAATATACTCTTTAATACATCTTATTAGGATGAAAACGAAATACCCAGTTGAATTAATCGAGAGGCATTTGAGGCAGATAATTATTCCGGGTACGAGTTTTATTCCTCAAATACGGGTTTCGCAAACGACGGAAACTGTTCTATCTTCGACATCGGTGCTTCTTCATATTCACATAGAATCAGTGTCTATTTTTGAAGAGTATATTGAAGAGTTATGCAAAATAGCCGATAGGTGCCAGTTACTAATAACATTGCCAGAAGCTGACTTTTCAAATAAGTGTAGTATAGTTGAGAGATATTTATTCACCTTCCAATTGAGAGCACAGATTGTAAAACTCACAGATGAATTGCATTTTTTTGAAATAGTAAATAACTATATGGGAGATGCTAAATATCTTGCTCATATAACTGTCAAACAAACAAAGGAAATAAAATATTCTGTAGAGGATATTATTGACAGGTATCAGTTGAGGAAAATGTTTTTTACATCATTTTATGCAGTGATTTCTAATTTTGAATCACAATCTAATTTGGCTGTAGTTATTCCAGACTTAACAACTAATCAAAGATATGATAGAAAAAGTCTTCGTGAAGCCAATCCGGAACGTATTCGTCAATTGAATATACTTTATGAATCACTTGCGAGAACTAAGAAAGTTGATTTTTATAAAGTGCCTTATATAATCGGAGAAGAAGTAAGTTGGTATTGGATAAAAACAGAACACTATAAAAAGATTGAGGAGAAATTTAGAAACATTGATTTTTCAAAAGAAGATAGATTATTGCTAGTTCCAATATTATTTATTTATAGCGCGTGGGATTTATCAAATGATTATGCAGTGATCGAGAATACTGAAAATGTGAGTCCAATATTGGAAAAGATTAGTTTTTCCAGCGAAAGGGAATTGCGTTTAATTATTGAAGAAAAGGAATTTTTACAAATTGGACTGAGAAGGACACTAAAGATAATATCAGTTGGGATTGTAAGTGTGTTTAAGATGATAAAGAAATCTCTATTAAAAAATTAGGGATAACGGATGACAAACAAGGGGAAGATAGTGTGAAGAGCAAAATAGTATCACCAAAAACAATATTTATTTGGAATTTATTAGGAAGTATTTCTTCAGCAGCAATATCAATATTTTTATTGTTACTAGTAACACGTTTGTTGACGGAATTAGAGGCTGATATTTTTAGTTTTGCTTATGCAGTAGCAAATCTTTTTGTAATCATTGCTAGTTTTCAGGTAAGAGATTATCAAGCGACTGATGTTTCGAAAAAGTTTTCGTTTAGCCAGTATCTTGCAACAAGGCTTATAACAATCACTATTATGCTATTACTTGCCTTAAGCTATATTTTTCTGTCTAAATATGAATTTCAAAAATCTGCCTGTATTTTCCTAATATGTTTGTATCGTGGAAGTGATGCTCTATCGGATGTTTTTCAAGGATTGTTCCAACAAAATGCTCGGCTAGATATTGCAGGTAAATCACTTTTTTTGAGAAACTCTATTGTGATTTTGACATTTGGACTTGGTTTGTTTATAACCAATAACCTGCTACTCTCATTAATCTATCTAGTCATTAGCTCATATTTATTTGTTTTCTTTTTTGATGTTCCGAATTTATTTCAATTTACGAGGGTTATCAAAGAAGAAATTAATTTGAAAGCCATTAAAAATATATTGTTAGAATGCTTGCCGTTATTTATTAATGCATTTTTACTTGTTACTATCTATAATCAACCTAAATATGCTCTCAATACTTTTTTTGAGAGAGGTGTTATAGGAACAGGTGTTCAAAGGGATTTTAACATTTTATTTATGCCTGTTTTTTCAATGAATATTTTATTGATTTTATTTAGACCCATGATAACTCAGTTGGCTATATATAGAAGAGCTGGGGACTATAATCAATTTAAACAATATCAGAAGCGTATCGTTAAAATGGTTGTCGGGTTGGCTGTGTTAGTTTTGGTCGGGGGGATAGTATTGGGGATTCCAGCATTAAATATTCTCTATGGAACGAATCTTAATAAATACTGGCTAAGCTTTATTATAACAATGCTTGGGGGAATTGCGAGTACCTTTGCAACCATTTGTGATAACATGCTTACTGTTTTGAGGAAGCAAAAGTATCTCGTAATTTCATTTGCAATTTCTTGTCTATTATCTATATTGATTTCTAATCCATTGGTAGAATATTATGGAATATTGGGGGCAGCTATTGCTTTTGTTAGTTCGATGTGGACTTGGTTTTTAATTTCTTTAGTAATATATCTAAAATTGCAAAAACATTTGAATTGGGAAGTACAAGAATGAAGATAGAAAAATTATTTTTAAGGTTAGCAATCCCCTTTTTGTTAATTTCAATATTTGTTATGCCTGTGACAAAGGTTCCTGATGAAGCAACACATGCTTTTATGTCGTGGAATATATTATTTGATTCTCCGACAAGTAGAGATACAGAGGCAATGAATGAATTACGGGCAACAGATTTTGCATATTCAAAACCGGAGATTCATGCAGTTGATTCTACAGAATATTCAAGCCTTTTTACCAAAATTCGTGATTTTTCAAAGGACAAATTATCTATCGATTTTTCTCTGAAATCGTTAATGAGTACACCTCAGCTAATTGGTTTAGTTGTAGGTAAATTGATTTATCCGTCATATGGTATGATGGTCACTATAGGGCGCCTTTTTAATACAATAGTCTATATTATAGGTATCTACTATTTGATAAAAAAAATAAAGTATGGGAAGATGACGCTGTTTTTTGTCTCACTTTTACCTATGATGATTCAGCAGGCTGGCTCTCTGTCTTATGATGTGGTGAACTATCTGGCTGTTGTTGCATTTTTTGTTTTTTATGTTAACTTATTGGTAGACAAGGTACTGACCACCAGGAAATTTATTAATTTAATATTATTATCCTTGCTACTATATTTAACAAAAGCAAATAATATTTTACTTTTGGCACTATTGTTTTTTGTTGATTTTGAATTTGAAGGTGTCTTATCTAAGTTTAATTCGATTTTAAAATGGATTCAAAAGAGAAGATTACCAATTCTTATTTTGGGATTAGGACTAGTTTTACTTGTTAGCTATCTGTTCCTACATAATAGAGGTGGTGTCGTGCACTTTGTTAAAGTGATGATAAACAGTTTATTTATCAATAATAGAAATGATCATCTTAATGGTATTTTAACGGTTGGTATTTTTGGTTATTTTGGCTGGTTTGTCACTCAATTACCTCTTTGGTTAATTTTCATAGATATTTTCATTTTTACGTTATTATTATTTAATGATGGAAATTTAAAGATAAGTAAAACAGAAGGTCTTGCTTCGTTATTTGTACTCCCTGTTCAGGTAGCTATCATTGTAGCGGGTATGTATTTTGCATGGACACCGACAGCTATTGGACCAAATGCAATGATTTCTCAAGGGGCACAAGGAAGATACTTTACTCCATTTTTAGTCTATCTATTTCCGGCATGTTTAATGTTAAAAGAGCAGGTAAGTGTATCGGTAAAACAGAAGTATTTGACACGGTTGATCACTGGCACAGTAGTCATTAACTTTATCATGTATCTATTTTTGATAGTGGATTATTATTGGTTGTAATTTAAGATAGTGGAAGAGGGAAACGTGAATATATTATTTACATTGAATGATGCTTTTGTTCCGCAAGTAGCAGCTTGTATGGGCTCAATCATGCGAACATTAAACGAAGACGATACATGCCATTTTTATCTTTTCTCAGATGGTATTAGTCAACAGAATAAAGAAAAACTTCATCAATTTGTTACCGACGAAGGTAATAAATTGACAATCGTTGAATTGGAAAACTTGGAATCATATTTTGATTTTGAAGTTGACACAAATGGTTGGGCTTCGGTTGTACTTGCAAGATTACTTGTAGATAAATTACTGCCCGACGAAGTTGATAGAATCATCTATTTAGATGGAGATACTTTAGTTTTAGAAAATATTCGGGAGCTATGGGAAGTAGATTTGGAGGGGAAAGTCCTTGGAATGTGCCCAGAACCGACAGCTTCATCTGAGAGAAGAGAAGGCTTAAATTTGGGTACGTATACATATCATAATGCGGGAGTTCTTCTAATCGATTTGAAACGGTGGCGTTCAAAAAGTATAGGAACAATTATTTTTGATTATTATAAAGAAAAAAATGGAGAGCTTTTTGCTAATGATCAAGATGCACTGAATGGAGCGTTGAAAGAAGAGATAAAAACACTCTCAATCACTTATAATTATTTTAATATTTTTGATGTTTATCCATATCGTACATTGGAAAAATTAAGTAGGCCTTCAACGTTTATTTCAAAAGAAGAATTTGTAAAAATTCGTAAGCAACCACGTATTGTTCATTTTTTAGGCGAAGAACGTCCATGGAGAATCGGAAATAAACATCGATTTAGAGAGGACTATGTTTCTGCATTAAATCAGACGCCATGGAGAGGTACTCAGTTTGAGAGTGGTTGGCAGCTTTACTTTTTCTGCTTTAATCTTTTCAATATTGTTATGAAGCCTTTTCCTATGTTGCGCTATAAAATTATTACAGTCTTAATTCCTGTATTCATGAAATATAGGAAAATTAGATTACAAAAAGGAGTCTAGGTGTGAAGTTTTCCGTTATTATCCCAGCGTACAATGTTGCTGATTATCTGGAAGAATGTGTGTATAGTGTACTGAATCAGACTTATGAAGAATTTGAAATATTGTTGGTAGATGACGGTTCTACAGATGGTAAAACCTCCAATATATGCGATAAATTAGCAGCTAAAGATGATAGGGTGAAGGTATTTCATCAGTCTAATGGGGGATTATCTGCAGCCAGAAATACAGGGATAAAGAACGCTAGTGGTGACTATATTTTATTTTTAGATGGAGATGATTTTTGGACTGATATATGCTTTTTAGATGAAATTAATAGAGAAATAATTTCACATGACGAAGTTATTGATGCAGTTATCTATCCATTTTCCTACTTTTACGGTAAGGATGATGTAGCAGTTCGAAATTTTTCTAAAAAATTACCGTTTCATCAGGTTATTACAGATACGCGCTTACTCGTTGAAACAGGAGCCCTAATCACCCCTGCTTGGAATAAGTGTGTCAGAAGAGATAAATTTACCTCTGCTCTTAATTTCTTGAGTGGATATCTATATGAAGATGGTATTTGGTGTGCAAATCTCTTGAAAGAGTTGAATGTATTTATTGTTGTAAATAATACACAATGTATGTATCGTCAGAACCGACAAGGAAGTATTACAAATAATGTCACGCTTCGACATGTAGAACATGCCTTTAGAGGAATTGAAGAAAATTTAAAGAATTTTAAACAACTATCGAATGAGAAACAAGAAGCACTTTTGATTTATTTATCAAATTCTTATATTTCCATCTTGCCATTTGTATTTCCATATCTGAATAATTCTGATATAAAAATGTTTGTGAAAAAATTTAGATATTTGCTAAAATATTCACATAGGGTAGAACTTGTTTCGTTTAGAATCTCAGGTTTAATGACCAGAGTTCTGGGGATATATGTATCAACATTTATTCAAAACAAACTTTTGAAAATTTATAAAAGTAGATAATAATAGAAAGTGATTGGTAACACTGTGAAAAGGTGGATTAGAAATTTCACAACGCGATTATTTATCTTATCAGGTAAATACAAGCTATTGTTTTATATATTAGAGCTTACCAAAAATATTGCAAAGTTTTTCTGGAGCATTCCAAAATATATAAAGCGAACTCTACTAGCTTTGCAACGTGATAAGCAACGTAGAAATAATTATTCAGATATCAAAAATCGTTACTTGATTTACACAATTTATGAACATCAATCGTCTTTACAGGACTATAAAGTAATTTTTTTAGAGGCATTGGCTAAAATTTCTCGAGATGTTTTAATTGTTGTAAATGGTAAACTTCCACAGGCTGATATAAATCGTTTAGCACAATATGGTAAAGTTGTGGAAAGAGAAAATGAGGGGTATGACGTTGCGGCTTTCCGACATGGGATAATGCATACTGGAAAAGAGGCGTTACAACAATATAATCAGCTCATCTTGGTTAATGATACGAATATTGGTCCTTTTAGAGATTTGGAAGAGGTTTTCTCTGAGTTTAATTCCGATCAGCTAGACTTTTGGGGAATTTCCATGGGTGAGGAGCAGCTAGACTTTACAGGTTATAACCCTTATGGTAAAATTCCAAAGCACTTACAATCATATTTTGTTGTTGTTGAAAATAGTTTACTAAGATATGAAGGATTTTATGATTATTGGGAAAAGCTCTCTGACACGGATTCTCGTAATAAGGCAATTGGAAAACATGAAACTGTGTTTGCAAAATATTTTTATGATCGAGGCTTTAAGTATGATGCATTGATTAAAGACACGAAAGATAGTGCATTGTATATTCATCCGCTTAAATTATTAAAGCAAGGTTGTCCATTAGTTAAGTATTCGGCCTTTAGAAATTATGACAGAGAACAATATTTTTGGCATGGTTTAGAAAGAGAATCTGAGATTCCGGATTTGATGGAGTATATTGCTAAGGAAACAGATTATCCGATTGAAGTGGTGTCTTCTATATTAGAAGATTTTAAAACTAGAGAAAATCAATCTTATATTTTGATTATTGATGGTGTCGAAAATATTATTCCACAATGTACACGTTATCGTGTGTTAAATAAGGCTGAGCAATTGCGAGAACTTGGTTATACAGTTCGAGTGATAAATAATTCTCTTGTACAACTTCAGGATGCACAGTTTGCTAGTCATATTATTATTTATAGAGCTCCATTCAATGATATGCTGAAAGAAATATGTAGGGCGGCACACATAAAGAACAGACCTGTTTATTTTGATATTGATGATTTGGTTTTTGATACAAAATTTACAGATGAACTTGAATTTACCCAAGGCTTGAGCAAGAGAGAGAAAAAAGGCTATGATACAAGTGTCTTAGCTTACAAAAAAATGCTTTCTCTCTGCGACTATGCTATCACATCGACTTCGAAATTGAAAGATGAGCTTGAACAATATAAAAACAAGGTTATCTTGAATCGCAACGTCATGTCTAAAGAATTAGTTGAGCGTAGTTTACAAGTTAAGAAAAATTCGAACGACAATAAAGTCAAAATAGGATATTTCTCAGGGTCAATTACACACAACGAAAATTTTGATTTAATTAGTCAAGCATTGCTACATCTGCTTCAAAAGTACCCGCAAGTGGAATTACATATAGTAGGATATTTAGACATTCCTAAACCATTCCAAAAATTCAAAAAACAGATTGTGAGTCATGAGTATGTTGATTGGAGAAAGCTTCCAATTTTAATTTCACAAGTTGATATTAACTTAGCGCCGCTTGTAACCACAACCTTTAATGAAGCAAAGTCGGAAATTAAATGGATAGAAGCGGCAGCAGTTAAAGTTGTGACAGTTGCAAGTAATCTTGGAGCATTTGAAGAAATGATTCAAGATGGAGTGACTGGAGTTCTAGCAGATGATAACGAATGGGAAAGTAAATTGGAGAGATTGATTCTTGAACAAGACTTGAGAGAACAAATAGCAGAAAATGCTTTTGAATTTGTAATGAATCATTGCACTACAGCAAATAGAATTAATGATTTTTTGAAAGAAGAGTTAGTCTAATGAAACGTATTTTGTTTATTTCTCCTACGACTAGTATGGATAATGGTGCGGAGAAGTCTATTTATTATCTAATGAAGTACCTTATTCAACTGGGACACACAGTTATAAATGTTACTCATGCAATAGGAGGGGAACCGCAAGATAAGCATGAGCAACTTTATAAAATGATAGGGGTTAAGAATTACTATTTGCCAACTGTCAAGTGGTGGTGGCCGGATGCACCAGGTGGAGAAATCCTTAATAGAGAAGAGGCTACAAGCTACTATCGCCAGAATGTTCAGGACATAGCTGAAATTATTGAGCAAAATGAGATAGACTTGGTTATTTCAAATACTGTTAATGTTTTTCAGGGAGCAATTGCTGCCTCATGTCAAAAGGTTCCCCATTTTTGGCTAATTCATGAATTCCCTAAAAATGAGTTTGCTTATTATGCTGATAAAATTGACTTCATAGAAGAGTATTCTTCAGAATTATTTAGTGTGACTGGAGAGTTAAATAATTTTTTAACACCACTATTTAATAAGAAAGTTCATCCGTTTATTTCTTATACTGAGCAAGAAACAAAAGATTTAAAAAAAGGCAACCAAGTTAGAATTGTTTCTGTTGGTCGATTAACAGAAGGAAAAAATCAATTAGAACTTATAAAAGCATATAAGACACTAAATAGATTAGATATTGAATTGGTTTTTATTGGAGGATGGGATAGTAAATACAAAGCTATTTGTGATGAATATATCCATGAAAATAAATTACAGAAAAATGTTATATTTTTAGGTAACTTAGATAATCCTTGGGAAGAAGTAACTGATAGAGATATCTGTGTTTTCCCCTCATCTATGGAAACTTTTGGCTTAGTCTATGTTGAAGCAATCTTAAGAGGGCTTCCAGTAATTCTATCAGATAATTTAGGACATTTGACGGCATTTGAAATATTCTCAGCAGGTCAAATTTATAAATTGGGCGATATAGAAGACTTGGTGACTAAGTTAGAGCAAGTGATTGAATCCTTTAGAGATTTTTCAGATAGGGCTCGGCTTGATGTGGAACGTTTACGTACTCTATATACACCGGAAGTTGCCTATAAAGAAATACTGAACGGCATCAATCACTTAGAATATGCTGGACACCAAAATACAAATTTAAGTCACATAAAAGAGTTACTGACTTTAAATATGCATCCAACAAGATTGGAGCGTTATGCAAGATTAATCAGCAATATCGCGACAAAAATCAGACATAAACTTCGACTTTAATGAATAATAGGATAGCTATGCTAAAATATGTATATTATAGTTTCTTCAAATGAGTAAGTAGAATCTGAAAAGTTATATAGAATTCTAGTTTTAGAGAGAAAAAATGAAAGTATTAATGATTATTCCTGCCTACAATGAAGAAGAAAGTATCCTTCAAACTGTTCAGGGAATTATAGATTATAGAAATAGTGTGAATTTCCAATTGGATTATGTTGTCATTAATGATGGCTCAACAGATCGCACGAAAGAAATTTTGATAAACAATAAATTAAATGCAATTCACTTGGTACAAAACTTGGGTATTGGCGGAGCTGTTCAAACAGGATATAAATATGCCTTGGATAATGACTATGACGTAGCAGTTCAATTTGATGGTGATGGTCAACATGACATTCGTTCATTAAATAGCTTAATTCAGCCAATCTTAATTGGTCAAGCTGATATGGTGATTGGCTCACGCTTTGTTGGTGAAACCTTGTCAGAATTCCAAACCAGTTTTATGAGAAGATTTGGAATAGGCGTTATTTCAAATATGATAAAAATAACAACTGGAAAACGCATTTGGGATACAACATCTGGTTATCGTTTGGGAAATAGAAAAGTAATTGCTCAATTCGCCAGACGATACCCTACGAAATATCCGGAACCTGAATCAACTGTTCATTTACTAAAGCAAAATTTCCAAGTAGTAGAAGCACCTGCTAATATGTTTGAGAGAGCAGGAGGGGTTTCTTCGATTACTCCATTTAAGTCCATCCGCTACATGGTAGAAGTTTGCTCATCTATTTTGATTGCTTCGCTTATGAAGGAGGGGGAATAATGACTATACAAGCATTAGCTATGTTTCTTGCCTCACTAGGTTTTTTGTATTTTATTTTTAGGAATATTAATAAAAATAAGATTTTATTCGAACATGCCTTTATGTGGATTGTTATTGGCTTCGGACTGATTGTTTTTGCACTCTTTGATGTTATTCCTATTAAATTGGCTTATTTATTCGGGTTTGGTCTGACTTCCAATTTCTTGTTATCTGTGGCAATTTTTGTTCTCTTGGTGATTGGATTTTTGCATAGTATGGCTTTATCTCAACAAAAGCAGCAGATTAAAAATTTAATTCAAGAAGTATCAATGGCTAAAAAAAGAATCTCTGAGTTGGAGGAGCATCATGCAGAATAACCATACATTTGTTATCTGTGCTTATGGAGATAGTAAGTATCTAGAAGAATGCATTCATTCGTTAAAGCAGCAAACACTTCAATCACAACTCATCCTATACACTAGTACTCCGAGTGAATATATAGAACAAATTTGCCAAAAGAATGCAATCGTAATGCATACCGCACAAGGAGGAGGTATTGGAAAAGATTGGAATTTAGCACTCTCTTTTGTAACAACCCCTTATGCTACAATTGCTCATCAAGATGATATTTATTTACCAGACTATTGTGAAAAAATAATGTCTCAGATGACAGAGGAAACGTTAATTGCTTATTCAGATTATCAGGAAGTTAAGGAAGGTGTGGCTATTCCCTTAACTTCAAACTTGAAAATCAAGCAACTCATGTTACGGACAATGGCCATGTTTCCCAAATGGAAATTTTGGCGGAATAGGGTTTTAGCCTTTGGTAATCCAATTTCTTGTCCAGCTGTGACTTATAATTTGAAGAAACTGAATGATTTCAAGTTTAATGAAGCAATGAAAGTTTCTCTTGATTGGTTTGCTTGGTATCAGATTGCACAAAAAAATGGGAGCTTTACCTTTGTAGATGAAAGTCTCATGTATCACCGCATTCATGAGGAATCTGAGACGACAAATAGCATTGAAAACAATATTCGTACAAAAGAAGACTATGAAATGTATTTGTTATTCTGGCCAAAATTTATTGCCAAGTTTCTCCTGAGTTACTATGTTAAGAGTCAAGAGACGAACGACTAAAATATTTTGGTTGTTGATCATTGTGTTCCCACCAATTCCTACTCAAAATATTTCAAAAACATTTCATAAATTTTACAAAACATTCAACATTGTCATGTAAATGTAATAAAAAATTTCAAAAGATAGAGGTTTTCATAGGAAAATCTCTTTTTTTGTGCTAGAATAATAGATGGAGGTCCGATATGATCAAAATTTTTGGTAAAATTCGTTACCATTGGCAACCGGATTTATCATGGGCCATCATATACTGGTCACTTACCTTCACACCTATTTTTATTGGTATGGCACTTTTATTGGAGAAGTTGCAAGTTTCAAGATTATTTATTCTACTTGTCTCACTCTTTGCTGTATTAGTAGTGCTCGGCTTACATCGCTATTTCGAGATAAAAGATGAGCATTTACGGATTGCTTCGGCTAATCCTTTTGCAGTGCAGAAAATTGAAATTGCTACCATAGAAAAAATTGAAGTTTCTTATTTAGCCATTCGTATATTTGCAAAAGAGTTTCCCAACGGACGGATGTATTATATGCGTAAATGGACAAAAAAATACTTTATTAACCATTTAGCTATTCATAGTTGCTTCAAGGGTAAAATTGAATTAATAGACCATTTAATAAAACAGGATTATTTTGAAGAGTATTATACAAAAAAAGCCAAATCAATCCGCTGAAATGGCTTTTGTAGGGCATGATTTGATGGCTTTAAGAATATCTGGATTGGGTTCAATTGTTTTCTCTAATTGTGAGTCGTCTGAAAAAACAACGATACCATTGTCATCATAATCAAACAGAGATGAGTAGGTTTGGCAGAGCCCGCAAGCAATGCACCGTTCAGGAATAAGTTTTACTTTCATATTAGTATTGTAATCATATTTTAATAAAAATACAAGGAGTTTTCTCAATAATGTCACAAGAGCCATGGAATGAAGAAGTTTACCACACAGAAACAACTAGTCGTAAAGAACGTCTGAGTAAGGGGGTAGCGAATACAACGGTATTTACAGTTTTGGCAATTATTTTCTTTGTTATCGTACTGATTATTGGAATTATGGCTGTCTATCTCTCAATCGGTGGCGGTAGTAAAACAGATTCAACAAAAGAATTTTATACCCCAAGCACTACAACAGTCGTAGCAGAGAGCTCTTCATCGGCTGCTGAGACACAAGAATCTACTTCGACTGACACGACAGAAACAAGTTCTAGCCCAGCGGAAGCAACGGATGGCTCTACCCTTACTGTTCAAGCAGGTGAAGGTGTAGGACAACTGGCTGCTCGTGGCGGGATTTCAATTGCAGAGCTAGAGCGTTTGAATCCAGAGAAAATGACAACAGGGTCTTGGATTGCGCATCCTGGGGATGTAGTTCGTATTAGATAAAGAGGAGTTATGAAATCAATTCAAATTGCAATTGACGGTCCAGCTTCAAGTGGAAAGTCAACGGTTGCTAAAATTATTGCTAAAAATTTTGGATACACTTACTTAGATACAGGAGCTATGTATCGCTCGGCTACCTATCTAGCCTTGACAAACGGTGTAGAGGTCACAGATCAAAAACGAATCGTGGACTTGCTTGCCCAGTATCCCATTCAATTTGGGCGTGATGAAAACGGTCAGCAACTTGTTTTTGTCGGTGGTGAAGATGTTACTTTGCCTATTCGAGATAATCAAGTAACAAATAATGTATCAGCGGTAGCAGCGCTTCCTCTAGTACGGGAAGAATTGGTCCGCCTGCAACAGGACATTGCGCAAGCTGGTGGTATTGTCATGGATGGTCGTGATATTGGTACGGTTGTGTTGCCACAAGCAGAACTCAAAATATTCCTTGTTGCCTCTGTTGAAGAGCGTGCCCTTCGTCGATTTAAGGAAAATACGGAACGTGGCATTGAGACAGACTTGGAATCTCTAATGCAGGAAATTGCGGCTCGTGACTATAAAGATTCTCATCGAGAAGTTTCTCCTTTAAAGGCAGCAGACGATGCCATTACCTTTGATACAACAGGAGTATCCATCGAAGGTGTTGTTCAATTTATTTCTGAAAAAGCGAAAGAAATTCTTGACAAGTAGTTTTAGACATGTTATAATAGTCGTATTGAGAAAAGCAGAAGTGAGAGCTTCTCGCCTTGCGACTAACGTTGTCTGGCTCTACGGATTAAGATTTCTTCGGAAAGAATAATGGTGTAGTGCGGACTTGTTTAGCAAGTCCGTTTCGTTTTTCTCGAAAAATACAAAATGAGGTGAAAAGCCATAGCAAAGCAAGATTTGTTCATCAATGATGAAATTCGAGTGCGTGAAGTTCGTCTTATCGGTCTTGAGGGTGAACAGTTGGGAATCAAACCACTCAATGAGGCTCAGGCCATTGCTGATAGCGCCAACGTGGATTTAGTATTGATTCAACCCCAAGCTAAACCACCAGTAGCGAAAATTATGGACTACGGTAAGTTCAAATTTGAATATCAGAAGAAACAGAAAGAACAACGCAAAAAACAAAGTGTTGTCACTGTAAAAGAAGTGCGTCTAAGTCCAGTTATTGATAAAGGGGACTTCGAGACAAAACTTCGTCATGCCCGTAAATTCCTTGAAAAAGGAAATAAGGTTAAGGTTTCGATCCGTTTCAAGGGTCGTATGATTACCCACAAAGAAGTTGGAGCGAAAGTATTAGCTGAGTTCGCTGAAGCAACCCAAGATATTGCCATTATCGAACAACGCGCTAAGATGGACGGACGTCAAATGTTTATGCAATTGGCCCCAGCTTCAGATAAAAAATAAGCTTTTTAAGCAAAAGGAGAATTAACATGCCAAAACAAAAAACTCACCGCGCATCAGCTAAACGTTTCAAACGTACAGGTTCTGGTGGATTGAAACGCTTCCGCGCTTATACTTCACACCGTTTCCACGGTAAAACTAAAAAACAACGTCGTCACCTTCGTAAAGCAGGTATGGTACATGCTGGTGACTTCAAGCGTATCAAATCAATGCTTACAGGTTTGAAATAAGCCGACTTACTAGAATTTAGATTATCATTTGGAGGAAAATTAAATGGCACGTGTTAAAGGTGGCGTTGTTTCTCGTAAACGCCGTAAACGTATTTTAAAATTAGCTAAAGGTTACTACGGAGCTAAACATCTCTTGTTCCGCACTGCGAAAGAACAAGTCATGAACTCTTACTACTATGCATACCGTGACCGCCGTCAGAAAAAACGTGATTTCCGTAAATTGTGGATTACTCGTATCAACGCGGCTGCTCGTATGAACGGTTTGTCATACTCACAATTGATGCACGGTTTGAAATTGGCTGAAATCGAAGTAAACCGCAAAATGCTTGCTGACTTGGCAGTAAACGATGCAGCAGCTTTCACAGCTCTTGCAGATGCTGCTAAAGCAAAACTTGCTAAATAAGTATAAAAATCTAAAGAACTTGGTAGTGATGAACCAGGTTCTTTATTTTTGGAAAGTAGCTCACCACTTGCTAAATTTCGATATGGGTGATATACTTAACTAGTAAATAAATCGACGGTTTTTAACTTTATCGTCATTTAGTTTTTCTTTTATTACTTCGTTAACTCGCCTTGCCTAACTTCAGTTATGCCTGTGGCTGTTGACACAAACTTCGTTTGTTTCATTTCCGACCTTTAAAGGTTCCCCGAACCTTTGAAGCTAGTAATAAAAGTAAACTAAAAGACTATAATAAGTGGATGTGGTGATGCTATTTTACAATAGTTGATTACATTTATCATGTCGGTAATATAATAATGGTAAATAAGGAGAGAAACATAGATATGAAACAAGGTAAGACTTTGCTTTATGTAGCAGGAGTATCGCTTATTTGTGCTGTAGCATTGGTTACTTATCAAGCGTCTAACTATAGAGAGCAATCGAACCATCAAAAAACAACAAGCATAGAAACATCGCAATCAAAGCAATCAAAAGAGATTCCTTCAGATTCGAAAAAGGAAGTTCCAGGGATTGATAAGGCGACGGATGATGGTTTTTTACTCACTGATGAGTCACAAATTGAGGAAAAAACTGATTTAGGAATTATTGTCAATCATGGTGATCATAAGCACTTTTTCTTTTATTCAGATTTAAAGAATACAAAATGGGCTTATTTAATTCCTGAAAACTATCAAGAAAAAAATCATTCTTCTCAACCTAAGAGAAGCCAATTATCGTCAGGCTCGAAACAGACCGAAGATGAATACGTTTTTGATCCTAAAGATATTGTCGCAGAGGATGCCAATGGCTATACTGTTCGGCATGGGGATCATTATCACTATATTTTAAAATCAAGCTTAGGTGGCACGACACACAGACAATTGACCTCTGATAGTCGTCAGTCGCCAACTTTTCCTATCGTTCACCAACAGGAAGGGATTCCGGGGATTGATTTTCAAACGAGTGATGGTTTCTTGTTTGATGGGCAAAATATCAGCGGTGTAACGGAAACCGGGATTCTAGTAAGGCATGGGAAACATTTGCATCTTATTCATTTTGAAACATTGAAAAGGAGTAAATGGTCTTATCTTGTGAATCAGTATAAACCAAATGTTGAATCGGATAAGAAGTCACAACCTGAGGTAGAAAATACTGAGTATCAAACGAAATTGGACTACTTAGCAAAAGAACTGAATTTAGAGCCATCACGTCTTAAGAAAGTCATTGTTGACGGTCAAATTGGATTAGAGTATCCGCATGGAGATCACACACATATTGTTTTATTAAAGGAAATTGATATAACGAAGCCGTTTGAAAGTCCGGAAGATCGTATTCTTAAACAAAAGGATGGAGAAACTCTTGAACAGAGAAAAGAACGTCTCATTAAACAGTACATGGAGCGTTTTAAAGTAAAACGTGAGGATATTACAATTGATGGGAACTATATGAGTGTACGCCATGGGGACCATGCGCACGTTTATAAAATTGATCCTAGTTTGCCAGATGATCCTGAGCGTGATGTTAAGACCGAAACGGTAAATCTTGCTATTGAGAAACAATCAGTATATGGACCTTTTTATACAGAAGGTTCGACAGAAAATTTAACACGTAATGGTGTCCATCAAAAGTATCATCCGGAAGGTCTTCAGGATATTAAAAATTTCATTCTAGTAACATTCAGTACAAATAGTGATTTTGGTGATTTTGTCGTTAATGGTAAAAAAACGAAGAGAGTTTATTATTTGGTTCGTAAAGATTTAAATTGGGAGGATTTGAATATCGCCTATCCGCAGACCCTTCAACAAAAGGGACGTGTCTTTAATGGTTGGAATGCTACTTTGCCAAAGTCTGGCAAGATGGCAAGAGAACATCAAAGTTTTTATGCTGATTTTGATAATGTTTATCGTAAGCCAACCAAAAATATTTACACTCCAAGTGATGATGTTTCAAATATCGATTTATCAGACTATGTACCTGTTAAATATAGTGCGATAGCCAATGGTCGTTTAAAATTAAATGGTGAGATTCGAGCAGGGTTCATATACTTTGTGAAATCTGACTTAACTTGGAAACAAGCTAAGGAGCAGGGGCTTGTTGTACCAGAACCGGTTCCAAGCAAAGATTATGAGTTCATTGAGTTTAGGACAGTTATTACTGGTGGTGAAAAAGATACAGATTATGTTAGTGCCACAACGAGCTTGGCAGCATTTGGGACAACGACTCCTCGTATTGGGCCTTACATTGCTAATAATACGGATAATCCAACGGACATCAATGATCCAAGTAGACATCCAAATTACTATTGGCATGATCCAAAGAATTATGTAGCCCTCGCATTTCGAGCAGGTGAAGGCGGTCAACTTCAGACCCATTTGGGAACTAGTAAAACAGTGGTTTACCTTGTTAGAAAAGGGTTAACACTAAACCAAGCTGGAATTTTTCCGCCATCTTTGAAGAGTGATACAGGTTATAAACGAGATTATACAAAACCTGTTATTCCAAATGTAGCATGGGATACACCTATTTTGGAAGATACTGTCTACGATATTCATTTCGATAAAGTTGAAAGTGATAGCAAAGATGGGACAGTTGAGCCAGGTGATACTTGGTTGCCTGGGAATCCATTGCCGAATACTCCCGATGTCCCTAATGGAGAAGGGAACGCAGATAGCTGGTTAGATGATTTGTTGACACCTAGTCCAGAAGCGACAGATGTAGAAACTGTAACAGAAGCTGAAACTACAACAGAAGATATAAAAGCAATTGAAAGTAGTACTGCTGCTCCCATAGATATCCCTAAAAAATCATCAACAGAGGAAGAGCCTAGTGAGGATTCTATATTTCCTTGATGGAATAGAGATGAGTGATTTGAAATAGTGGTCTAAAAAGGCTTAGAATCAATGTAGTAACTGACATGATTCTAAGCCTTTTAGTATATTACCGTGAATTTGAACTGGTACTTGTTGAGCTAGTGCTTGTACCAGTATTTGGTGTGCTAGTAGTTGTTGTACTACCATGAAGTTCTAGGTAGCTTGGTGCTTTAAATAGGTCAATTGTTGATTTATTGCCGTTTTTACTATACAAACTTGTTGATTGTGTACCAAGTTTATTCTCCAGTGCAATCTCGGCAGCCAATGAGTCAATGTAGTTATATTGGCTTGGATCCAAGGCTGACAATCCATTGTCGAAGAACCGGATAAGATCACCAGTTTGAATGGCATCGCTAGTCGCCAGTTGTGCTGCAGTAGCTTCTTTAATTGCATCAATTTCTTTCTGAGTTGTCTCATCTGGATTTGTAATTTCAAGACCAGTTTCTGTATAATAGATTTTACCTTCGTAGCTAGTGTATTTTGGTGTAATAAAACTTCCAGCGGTTCGAAGAGCCACAATTTGGCTGTGTTGGCTGGAAAGCAGGTCTTGACCAACTTGGAGATAGTTATCGGATTTGATTCCTAAAAGATGTTCGAGAGTAGGAAGTGCGTCAATCTCACCACCATAGGTATCAAAAATTCCACCGTTGGTCATTCCAGGTACAACAATCATATAAGGGACACGTTGCATCATGGCATTGTCAAAATCTGACCAAGTCTGCGAATCTTTTCCAATCAACGGTGCCAAGTCAGGATTACGTGAATTAGAAATTCCATAGTGATCACCATAGAGAACGATGACGGAGTTTTCGTACAAGCCAGTCGCTTTTAAGTAATCGAAAAATGCCTTTATGGACGCATCGAGATAGTTGGCAGTAGCGAAATAGCCATTAATGGTTTCATCATCTGTATTGGCTAATGGAAAGCCGATTTCATCCCCAATCAAGCTGGTTGTATAGGGGTAATGGTTGGAAACCGTGATAAATTTGGTATAGAAGGGTTGCTGCAAATGTTCAAGATATTGGATAGAGTCGGCGAACATGATTTTATCATTCAGACCGTATTGGAATGAATTTTCAGCAGTGGCTTTAGAGAAGTAGGATTGATCAAAGAAGTAATTGTAGCCCCACTGTTTATAGGTGTTGTTCCTATTCCAGAAACTGGCTGCATTACCGTGGAATACAGCAGATGTATATCCTCCATTTTGAGAGAGAATATATGGTGCAGCTTGTTGGGTATTGCTTCCACCGTATTGGACCATGAAAGAGCCTTGATTGAGGCCAAAAAGAGAGGTTTCAATCATGGTTTCGGCATCAGAGGTCTTACCTGCCTTAACTTGGTTAAAGAAATTGGAAAAGGCGAGAGTAGAGCTAGAATGATACAGAGAATTGAGGAAAGGTGTGACTTCGTGCTCGACACCGTTGACGTTCAACTTATAGTCAATAACAAATTGTTGTAAGCTTTCTAGGTGGAGATAGATAACATTTCGCCCTTTGGCAATACCGAAGTAGTTGTCATTCGGTTGAGCATAATGTTCTGCAATATATTGTTTCACAGGCTCCAAATCTGTAGATTTTGCTCCAGAACGATTCTTGTGGGCATTGTAGGTTTGATTAGCATTGTAACCAAGGAAAGCAGGTAAACCAAGGGCTCTGACGATATAAGTATTAGAAAATCCTCTCGTAAGTAGCTCTGGTCTATCAATTTCTGCTAAAAAGAGGTTGATGGAGAAAAGCATGACTGATAGTGCTGTAATAGCAAAGCTAGATTTTTTATGAAATGTCTTTTTATCCCACCGGAGTAGTTTACGATAGACTAGGATTCCAAAAATGATAAAATCAATAAAATAGACAATATCCCATAGCCTAAATAACTTAAGAGCTGCTTCCCCTAATCCAGCAGATACACTAGAGGTAGCCATTATAGTAGAGATGGAAATATAATCGGAAAATTCTCTATAATAGACTGCATTTGAAAAGAGCCAGGCGGAAAGAATAATGTAAATGATCATCGCTACGCTATAGAAGACTTTTGTATTCTTTATATAAAGCGAGAGACCGAGTAATAAAATCCCGACTGGTAGAGGATTCATAACAGCAATAAAATTTTGGAAAAACCCTTGTGTATCTAAGTTGAAATCAACATAGTAGGCCCAGAGTGTTTTGAGCCAGTAAATGATTAGCAAAATCAAGACGAAACCAAGTCGAGTTTGTCCGCTCTTCTTGACGTAGTCAATTAGTTTTTTCACAATAAAACCTCATGGTCCTTTCTAAAAGTTTAGTTCATTATACCATAATTTTAAAATAAGCCTCAAAGTTTAGAGTTTTTTTGGCATATATGAAGAAACATGTTATAATAATTCTATGAAAATAAAGGTAAACCGTATTGCAGAACAGAAAATAAACAGAGGGATTCAACTCTTGGATAGCGCTGATTTTTCAGGTTTTTCGTTTGATGAAGACAGGCTGGCTGTTTTGTATTCAGAATCTGGAAGCTATTTGGGTCAGGCTTATTTGTCCAAACAGAATAAGGGAATAGGCTGGCTGTTTAGTAGAAGCAACCAAGACTTGACCATGGATTTTTTTGTTAAATTATTCGTGGATGCGAAACAGAAACGTCAACATTTTTATCAATCTGAGATGACGAATGCTTTTCGTTTATTTAATCAAGATGGAGATAATTTTGGTGGAATGACGGTTGACTTGTATGATGAATATGCCGTTTTTTCATGGTATAATACCTTTATTTATTCTGTCAAAGAGATGATTGTTGCTGCCTTTCAACAGGTATTTCCAGAAGTAAGAGGAGCTTATGAGAAGATTCGTTTTAAAGGTTTGGCCTTTGAGTCTGCTCATCTTTATGGAGAAGAAGCCCCTGAGTATTTCACTGTATTGGAAAATGGAGTTCGCTATCAGGTCTTTATGAATGATGGACTGATGACGGGAATCTTTTTGGATCAGCATGAGGTACGTGGTTCCTTGGTGGATGGTCTGGCGGCAGGCAAGTCACTTTTGAACATGTTTTCGTACACGGCAGCATTTTCTATTGCTGCTGCTATGGGCGGAGCAGGGGAAACGACTTCTGTTGACTTAGCCAAACGCTCACGTGAACTTTCTAAAGCTCATTTTAAGGTTAATAGTTTAGACTTAGATAATCATCACTTTGTAGTAATGGATGTATTTGAATATTTCAAATATGCCAAACGTAAAGGCTTGACCTATGATGTGATTGTCTTGGATCCGCCAAGCTTTGCACGAAATAAGAAACAAACCTTTTCAGTAGCCAAAGATTATCACAAGTTGATTTCTCAATCTTTGGAAATACTAAATACAGGTGGAACTATTATTGCTTCGACCAACGCTGCAAATGTTTCTGTTGAAAAATTTAAGCGGCAGATTGAAAAAGGGTTTGGTGTTAGAAAACATCGCTATGAGGCAACTTATCGCTTGCCAGCCGATTTTGTAATCAATAAAAATGATGAAAGTAGTAATTACCTAAAGGTCTTTACGATACAGGTAGATAAATGAAAATAGTAGTTCCTATTATGCCTAGAAATCTGGAAGAGGTAGAGGCCATTGATGTAGAACGTCTAGCAGAGGCAGATATTGTTGAATGGCGAGCAGACTATCTTCCGAAAGATGATATTTTAAGAGTAGCACCTGCTATATTTGAAAAATGTAGTGGTAAGGAAGTAGTTTTCACCATTCGGACAACACGTGAAGGCGGTCACTTGGATTTGGACGATCAAGAATATGTCAATGTAATCAAAGAAGTAGCAGCGCTTTATCAGCCAGATTATATTGATTTTGAATACTACTCTTATAAGTCGGTTTTTGAGCAGATGTTGGATTTTCCTAACCTTGTGTTGAGTTATCATAATTTTGAGGAAACACCGTCTAATTATATGGAAATCATGTCTGAACTGACTAGCCTATCACCAGCTGTTGTTAAAATGGCTGTAATGGCTAAGACAGAGCAGGATGTCCTAGATGTTATGAATTATACTCGTGGTTTTAAATCGCTGAACACTGAGCAGATATTTGCGACGATCGCCATGGGTGAACTAGGGAAGTTAACACGTATTGCAGGTGTGATTACAGGCTCCTGCTGGACTTTTGCCAGCTTAGATGAAACATCTGCACCAGGACAAATGTCTTTAAGCAACACTCGTAAGTTTCTGGAAATTTTGGAGAATTAAGTTATGCGTTATTTAACAGCTGGTGAGTCTCATGGACCACGTCTAACAGCCATTATTGAGGGAGTTCCAGCGGGTCTTCCTTTAACAGCCGAGGATATTAATGAAGAGTTAAAACGGCGCCAAGGTGGATACGGTCGTGGTAGTCGTATGCAGATTGAAACAGATTGCGTAGAGATTACAGCTGGTGTTCGTCACGGTAAGACAACCGGTGCCCCGATTACATTGAATGTGACCAACAAAGACCATCAAAAATGGTTGGATATTATGGCAGTTGAGGACATCGAAGAGAAACTCAAAAGTAAGCGTCGTATCAAACATCCACGACCAGGACATGCTGACCTAGTTGGTGGTATGAAATATCGCTTTGATGATTTGCGTAATTCCTTGGAGCGTTCTAGTGCGCGTGAGACAACTATGCGTGTGGCTGTTGGTGCGGTTGCCAAACGGATTTTGGCTGAGTTGGATATTGAAATTGCTAACCATGTAGTCGTTTTCGGAGGGAAAGAAATTGATGTCCCAGATGGTTTAAGCGTAGAAGAAATCAAAGAGCGTGCAGCCCAGTCAGAAGTATCCATTGTCAACCAAGAGCGTGAAGAAGAAATCAAAGCCTATATTGATCAAATCAAGCGAGATGGAGATACTATTGGCGGAGTGATTGAGACTGTTGTTGGAGGAGTTCCAGCTGGCTTGGGGTCATATGTGCAATGGGATAAAAAGTTAGATGCAAAATTAGCGCAGGCTATTGTTTCAATCAATGCTTTTAAGGGAGTAGAATTTGGAGTAGGCTTCCAAGCTGGCTATCTCAAAGGGAGCCAAGTCATGGACGAAATTCTCTGGTCCCAAGAAAAAGGATATACACGCCGAACCAATAATCTAGGTGGTTTCGAAGGTGGTATGACCAATGGCGAGGCTCTGATTATTCGTGGTGTTATGAAACCAATTCCGACCCTCTATAAGCCATTGATGTCGGTTGACATTGATACTCATGAGCCTTATAAAGCTACTGTGGAGCGTTCAGATCCAACGGCTCTCCCAGCAGCTGGCGTAGTCATGGAATCAGTCGTAGCTACAACTCTAGCGACAGAAATCCTAGAGAAGTTCTCTTCCGATAATATGGAGGAATTGAAAGCTGCAGTAGCCAGTCATCGTGACTATGTTAAAAATTTCTAAGTAATTAATGAAAAAAACGATTTTAATTGTAGGTCTAGGGTTGATTGGAAGTTCACTTGCGCTCTGTATCCGTAAAGACCATCCTGACTATCACCTCATTGGCTTTGATCCTAACGAACAATCATGCCAAATTGCCTTGGGCAAGGGGATGGTTGATGAGGTATCAACGGAATTGGAGGTTGTAGCAAAGCAGGCTGATGTGATTCTTCTTTGTGTTCCAATTCAAGTTTCTTTGCGCTTGATTGAAGAATTTAGTGCCCTTGAATTGAAGGATACGGTCTTGATTACAGATGCAGGTTCAACGAAGTCTGCAATTGTGGCTGCTGCAGAGGAACATTTGGCGCCAAGACAAATTAATTTTATCGGTGGCCACCCTATGGCAGGTAGTCATAAATCTGGTGCCAGTGCAGCAGATCTCTATCTATTTGAGAATGCTTACTACATTATGACACCGTGTCAGGCTACCAAGCGGGATGCGGTTCCCCGATTGACAGATTTATTATCTGGAACGGGGGCACGTTTTGTTCAGATTGATGCAGCAGAACATGACCGTGTGACCAGTCAAATTTCACATTTTCCACACGTATTGGCTTCTAGTTTGATGCATCAAGCTGGAGAGTTTGCGCAAGAACATCCCTTTACGAATAATTTTGCAGCTGGAGGATTTAGAGACATGACACGGATTGCGGAAAGTGAGCCGAGCATGTGGACTAGCATTTTGCTGACCAATGCAGATTCTATTCTAAATCGAATCGAGGAATTTCAAGAACGTCTTTCAGAAATTTCAGATGTGCTCAGATCTGGCGATCAAAAAGCAATTTGGGACTTTTTTGGTAAGGGGCGTCAAACTCGTAAAGCCATGGAAATTCACAAGCGTGCAGGTGTTGATTCTTTCTACGATTTATTCCTTAGTGTTCCTGATGAGGAAGATACGATTTTGAAGGTTTTGGAAGTCTTACGGGGTATTTCCATTGTCAATATTCGTATCAATGAAGAGAACCGTGAAGATATACACGGTATTTTACAAATTACGTTTAAAAATAAGGGAAATTTGGAAGACGCTGCGAAACGTTTAAGAGAGCAGACGACTTACAAAATTCATTTAGATTAGGAGAAAATTATGTCAACAAATATCTATGATATAGCAAATGAATTGGAACGTGCAATCCGTAACCTGCCTGAATATAAGGCGGTGGAAGCCGTTAAGGT
This sequence comes from Streptococcus sp. 2022WUSS135, assembly GCF_044427045.1. NCBI lineage: Bacteria > Bacillati > Bacillota > Bacilli > Lactobacillales > Streptococcaceae > Streptococcus > Streptococcus sp. 2022WUSS135. Next base: position 19,004 of record NZ_JAOTGL010000003.1, on the reverse strand, counting down.
CTCAGTTGAGGGGGATTCAGAAGCCAAAGAAATATTGGAAAGTTATATTTCTTTCCAAAAAGAAATCCAATCTAAATTGCAGGCTGGTGAAATTCCTACTGAAGCTGACCAAAAGAAAATGTTGGATTTCAACAAGAAAGTTCAGGGAAATCCACTTTTGACGGAATATTTCAGCAAGCAACAACAATTGGGAACTTATGTAGCTGATTTGGAACGTATCATCTTCAAGCCTCTCAACGAATTGTTGTAATATATTTATATTTGATAGGAGCAGGGTGTTAGGTCATGGATTGACGCCTAGTATACACTGCTTACGTAGAGTTCTTATCTCCAAGTACAGATTCAGAAACGGTACTTTGGGGAGTAAGAACTCTTTTTTCTACCTTCTCACAGCATCCATTTCTTATAAAGTTATGGTAATTACTTGACATTTTCTAATAGAAGTTCTACAATATATTTAGTATATGGTTATAACCAGTTTGATAAGTATATATATCAATAAAGGAGATAGTATGACAGTATTTATAAAAGCAAAATCTATTATTTTACCAGAGAGTGAGGTCGAATCAGCCTATTTGGAAATTACTGACAAGGGTCAGTTTGGACGGATTGTGACTGAAAAGCCTGAAGGGGAAATTGTTGATTATTCGGACTTTCATTTAGCACCGGGGCTAGTTGATACACATATCCACGGCTACGCTTCTCACGATGTTATGGACAATGATTTTGAAGGGATCAAGGTAATTTCAGAAGGCCTCTTGTCTTGTGGGGTAACCTCTTGGCTTCCAACGACCTTAACAGATACGACTGAAAATTTAGATGCAGTTTGTGAAACGATTGGGACTTATGCAGGGCAGGAAACAGGCGCCAAGATTCAAGGTATTTTCTTAGAAGGTCCCTTCTTTACAGAAAAATACAAGGGAGCACAAAATCCTAAGTACATGAGCGATCCATCCATTGAAAAGTTGGACAACTGGCACAGCTTATCTAAAGGTTTAGTCAATAAAATTGCTATTGCTCCAGAACGTGAAGGCGTCAAAGAATTCATCGAGTTTGCTAACAGCAAGGCAATTCATACTGCCTTGGCTCACAGCGATGCGACCTATGCGCAAGCGGAAGCGGCAGTAGAAGCTGGTGCCAATATCTTCGTCCATGTTTACAATGGGATGAGTGGGCTTCATCACCGTGAACCAGGTATGGTCGGTGCTGCTTTGAATTTAAAAAATGTCTATGCGGAAATGATTTGTGATGGGCACCATGTTCATCCAGCTGCGGCAGAAATCGTGGTCAAAGCACGTGGAGCAGAGGAAACTGTTTTGATTACGGACTGTATGCGAGCTGGCGGTATGGGTGAAGGGGAGTCCCGCCTCGGTGAATTTGAAGTTGTTGTAAAAGATGGAACTGCTCGTTTAAAAGAAAGTGGTAGTTTGGCAGGTTCTATCTTAGAATTGATCGAAGCAGTGCAGAATGTTGTGAAATGGGGCTTGGTGTCCCTACCTGATGCCCTTCGTATGGCTTCTCTGGCACCAGCTCGCTCTGTCAATATTGACCATATTTGTGGTCGGATTGCAGAAGGACGAGCTGCAGACTTTATCGTCGTAGATGATGCAGGACGCTTACAAGCGACCTATCTAGATGGCGTGAAACGATTTGGTTAATAAAATTCCTTAGGAGGAAACTAATGACAAAATTACAACTTTCTCAGGCTAAATTCAATCACATGACCCGCTTGTCAAACAGCAATCAGGTGATTGCGGCCTTGGCGATTGACCAACGGGGGGCTTTGAAACGCTTGCTTGCTGCTGCAGCAGGTGGTGGCGAATTTGGAGATGACATTTTGATTGATTTCAAGAAAGTCATTTCAAGCGATTTGACCCCTTATGCAAGCTCTATCCTCTTGGATGCTGAGTATGGTGTTCCAGCTTCAGAATTACGTCATGCAGATTGTGGCTTCATTGCTGCTTATGAAAAAACAGGTTACGATGCGTCCACACCGGGTCGTTTGCCAGACCTTTTGCCAAACTGGTCTGCAAAACGCATCAAGGAATTGGGTGCAGATGCCGTAAAAATCTTGCTTTACTATGATGTAGATGACAAGCCAGAAATCAACGACATTAAGCATGCCTGGGTAGAACGTATTGGTAGTGAGTGTATCGCAGAAGATATTCCTTACTTTGTCGAAATCTTGACTTACGATGCCAGCGATATGGATGTGACTTCTCGTGAATACGCAGCCCTCAAACCACACAAGGTTAATGGAGCCATGCGTGAATTTAGCAAGTCACGTTATAATGCCGACGTGCTCAAGGTTGAAGTGCCTGTCAATATGAACTTTGTAGAAGGCTACACAGATGAAGAGCCAGTCTATACAGTTGAGGAAGCCAAGGCCTTCTTCAAGGAACAAACAGACAGTACTCACTTGCCATTCATTTATTTGAGTGCAGGTGTGTCTGCCAAACTCTTCCAAGAAACACTTGTCTTTGCCAAAGAAGCAGGTTCAAGCTTTAATGGTGTCCTTTGTGGTCGGGCGACTTGGAAGGATGCAGTAGCCATCTTTGCAAGCGAGGGTGAAGAAGCAACCAAAGCTTGGTTGGCAGATCAAGGTCGTCGCAACGTAGAAGAACTCAACGAGGTTCTAGCAACTACAGCATGTCCTTGGACTGAAAAAGTTGAAGTTAAATAATTGTTTTAGTAGGGTCTGGGCTTAGGTTCAGACTTTTTTGTGACATCAAATATAGTCATTTATACCCTTCGAAAATCAAAATCAGTCGTTGTTGACCCGATTTTGCACTCCGCTCTTATATCTCCCGCCTTGAACAGTCTATTTACTGTGCAAGCAATCCCAGAAACAAGAAAGCATTGAGTTATAGCTGCGGCTGTTGACAGATCGTTTTATAGCTAATAATATATGGGGTTATTTTTGGAAAAATTCAAAAAAACATGAAAAATCTGAAAATTTACGCAATTTCCTATTGACAAATAATTTGAAAACAGTTATGATAGTTACAAATAAATGAGAAAGGGAAACAGAGATGTTACAGATGTGTCAAAATCATTCAGCTAATCATACTTATTTCTACGGCTATTTTAGATAGTGTTTGTAGACATGGTCAACATGGATGCAAACACGGGAACGTAAAGTTTGTATCTATGTGGCTGTAGCTATTTTGACATGTGCCCATAGATGATACATCTAGATGGCACGGATAATTCATTCTGTTTTCCTATACAGATGAAATATAAGGACCGTTTAGAGTGTAGTCTAAGCGGTCCTTTCTTGTTTGCAATTATATTTATAAAAGGAGAATAATCATGGGATTTAAAAAAATTATACTTAGTTCAGTGGCACTTTTGTCAGCAGTAACGCTTGTTGCATGCAGTTCCAATTCGTCAGATTCAAGCTCAGTCAATGTTGGTATTATTCAATATGCTGAACATGAAGCATTGACCTCAGCTCGTGAAGGTTTTGTAGAGGCACTCGAAGAAGCAGGCTACAAGGAAGGTGAAAATCTGACGATTGATTTGCAAAATGCCCAAGGTGATCAAGCAAACTTACAGACAATGGTTGAGAAATTGGCAGGGAAAAATGATATTAACTTTGCCATCGCAACACCGGCAGCCCAAGCCATGCTTAATGCAGATAGTGAAACATCAAGTGTATTTACAGCTGTCACAGATCCAGTTGAAGCAGGTTTGGTTGAATCATTGGAAAAACCAGGTGGGACCATGACAGGATCTACTGATGCAACTGATGTGGAAGGTCAAATCGAGATGTTGCTCAAAGTTGTACCAACTGCGAAGACTGTCGGTATTTTCTACAATTCTAGCGAGGTTAACTCAGAAGTTCAAGCTGAGCAGGCTAAAAAAGCACTCGAAGCAAAAGGTGTAAAGGTAGAAGTGACAACAGTTACGACTACAAACGATGTTCAGCAAGCTATTACTTCACTTGCAGGAAAAGTCGATGCTATCTATCTTCCAACTGATAATACAGTTGCCTCTACAGCTTCAACAATCGGTGATATTTTAAAAGAAGCAAAAGTTCCAGCTATGGGAAGTGACGCGGCAGTTATTGACGCAGCTCTATTTACCTACGGTGTCGACTACCATGCTATCGGTGTTCAAGCTGGTGAATTGGCCGTGAAGATTTTGAAGGGTGAAAAGCCTGCTGACTTAGCAGTTGAAAAACCAAATACAGCGGCTATTACTGTCAATGAAGAAATGGCTAAAGCTGTTGGTATTGATGCAGCGACTATAAAAGCATTAGAAGAGTAAAATATTTAGGAGAAGAAACGTTTATGTATTATAAGCTAGTAAAAAAATTGGTAACTATTTCAGTAGCAAGTATGGGTTTGCTAATACTTGCAGCTTGTTCCTCATCATCAGAACAAGCTTCCTCAGATGTGGTCAAAGTTGGAGTTCTCCAATATATGGAGCATGAATCATTGACAGCTGCCCGTGAGGGTTTTGTGGCGGAATTAGAAGCAAATGGTTATAAAGAGGGTGAAAAATTGGTTTTGGATTATCAAAATGCCCAAGGCGATCAAGCTAACCTTCAAACCATTTCAGAACAATTAATCGATGGAAATGATATTGTCTTGGCAATCGCTACGCCCTCTGCCCAGAGTTTAGCGACTGTGTCTACTGAAACGCCGATTGTCTTTACTGCGGTTACAGATCCCTTGTCAGCTGACTTGGTAGAATCCATTGAAAAACCAGGTGGACTTTTGACAGGTACATCTGACCAAGCTCCAATTGACAAACAGGTTGAATTGCTAGGTCAAGCTGTTCCAGATGCTAAGACCGTCGGTATTTTGTACACTACTAGCGAACGTAATTCAGAAGTCCAGGTAGAGCAAGCTAAGGAATTGCTAGAAAAAGCAGGTTATAAGGTAGTAGTAAAAGGAATCACATCTTCAAATGAAGTCCAAGATGCGACAACTAGCTTGATGAAGGATGTAGATGCTCTCTTTATTCCAACAGACAATACTGTCGCTTCAACCATGACCATGATCGGTGAATTATCTGTGGAGCATAAGGTTCCAGTAATTGGTGGTTCAACGGACATGGTGGATGAAGGAGGTCTTTTGACTTACGGTACCAACTATGAAGCTTTAGGTCGTCAAACTGCAAAAGTGGCTATTAAGATTATCGAAGGAGCCAATGTGTCAGAAACAGCAGTAGAATACCCAGAGACCGTCAGTCTTCACGTTAATGAAGAAATGGCTCAGAAATTAGGTATCGATACTTCTAAGCTTGCTGTATCTGAATAAGATCGGTAAGAATAGAACCTAGTATTGACTACGAATTTAGAAAAAGGAGAAAATCGTGGATATTATTTTATCAAGTATCTCGCAAGGTTTGCTTTGGTCAGTTATGGCGATTGGTGTTTACTTGACGTTTCGTATTTTAGATATTGCTGATATGACAGCTGAGGGATCTTATCCGCTTGGAGCTGCTGTTTGTGCGACAGGGATTGTGAACGGAGTGAATCCCTTGCTGGCAACCTTTATGGCTATGGTAGCTGGTATGGGTGCAGGATTGATTTCTGGTTTACTTCATACAAAACTAAAAATTCCAGCCCTTTTGACCGGTATTGTAACCTTGACAGGTCTCTACTCTATCAACTTGAAAATCTTAGGCAAAGCCAATGTGGCTCTGCTTAAGCAAGAAACTCTAGTGACCCAATTGCAGGATTTCGGTTTGACAAAAACCAATGCTGTTTTGGTCATTGGTCTGGTCTTTGTACTAGCAGTTGTGGGCCTATTGACGCTCTTGCTCAATACACAAATTGGTCTAGCCATTCGTTCAACAGGGGATAACATTCCAATGAGTGAGGCCAACGGTATCAATGTAGACAATATGAAAATCTACGGCTATATGTTGTCGAATGGTCTAATTGCCCTTTGTGGTGCTCTTCTTACTCAGAATAATGGCTATGCAGATCTCAATTCAGGTACTGGTACCATTGTTATCGGTCTAGCATCTGTCATTATTGCAGAAGTTATCTTGCGTAACTTACGCTTGGGTTGGAGACTCCTATCGGTTGTTCTCGGTGCAGTTGTTTACCGTTTGATTATCTTAGCAATTTTGGAAATTCCAGGTATGGATGCAGACCTTGTTAAACTCTTCTCAGCTATCCTTCTGGCAACCGTTCTCTATGTGCCAGAATTGCAAAAGAAATTGAATATTCGTCGTCCAAAATTGAATGGAAATGCTTAGGAGGAAGTCATGTCTACAATTTTATCAATTCAAAATATTCATAAAACCTTCGAAGCTGGAACAGTTAATGAGAACCATGTCCTTCGTGGGTTGAACTTAGATGTAAAAGAGGGTGATTTTATCTCCATCATTGGTGGTAATGGTGCTGGTAAATCAACTTTCATGAACTCACTTGCAGGTGCCTTGACGGTTGATTCGGGTGATATTTTGCTTGAAGGTAAATCCATTAAGCATGTCTCAGCTGCCAAACGTTCTAAGGACATCAGCCGTGTCTTCCAAGATCCTAAGATGGGAACAGCTTCCCGCTTGACCATTGAAGAAAATATGGCTATTGCCTATCGTCGTGGATTGTCACGTGGTCTTGGCTGGGGTGTGAAGGATAGTGAACGTGCTATTTTTAAGGAAGCCTTGAAAGAGCTTGGTCTGGGACTAGAAAACCGTATGAAGGTTGACACGCAATTTCTTTCAGGTGGTCAACGTCAGGCTCTGACCTTGATGATGGCTTCGCTGGTTAAACCAAAAGTTCTGCTCCTGGACGAACATACTGCTGCCCTGGATCCAAAAACCAGCGATATGGTCATGGAATTGACTAAGAAAATCGTGGAAAGTCACCAGTTGACAGCTCTTATGATTACGCATAATATGGAAAACGCCATTGAATATGGTAATCGTTTGGTCATGTTGCACCGTGGTCAGATTGTTGTTGATGTAGAAGGTGAAGAGAAGAAGAACCTCACAGTTCAAAATCTAATGGACCTTTTCTACAAAAACAGTGGTGAGAAGCTGACAGACGATGAAATGATTTTATAAAAAAATAAGACTACTGATGAATTTCAAATCAGTAGTCTTTTTCTTATATCGTCATTTAGTTGACTTTTATTACTTCGACGTAAGAGGAAACTTTCCAAATTCAAACACTCTACTGGATTGTTTGAACTCGCCTTGCCTGATTTTGCAAAAGCGACTTGCTTCGCTCTTTTATCTCCCACCTTGCACAGTCCATTAACTGTGCAAGCAATCTGGGGGATACGAATAGTCCAGTGGACTATTCGTACCTGAGCCTGAAAACAAAAAAGCGAAGTACATCAGCTGGTCACCTAGAAACAAGAAAGCATTGAGTTATGCCTTCGGCTGTCGATGCGAACTTTGTTCGCTTTATTTCCAACCTCCAACTATCTCCCAGATAGTTGGAGCAAGTACTAAAAGTAAACTAAAAGACTATACTTGTAGAAATTCCAGCATTTCTTCCATTGGGATTTGATGGATGGCTGCTTGGCCTAATTGTGGTACGATGACAAGTTTGATGGTCTTGCCTCGTGCTTTTTTATCGTGAGTTAGGGCGGCGTATAATTCATCTACATTCCAAGGCTGGTGTGTAGTCGGCAAGCCGAATTTTTCACACATGGCGATAATTTTTTCTGTCAGACCAGCTGGCATCAGTCCTTTTTTCTCAGCTGCGCGTGAGATTTGTACCATACCGATGGCAACAGCTTCACCGTGCATGACCTGGCCGTAGCCAGCGGTCGCTTCAATAGCATGTCCAATCGTGTGACCGAAGTTGAGGTAGAGTCTGACACCGTTGTCTAATTCATCTTCGACAACAACCTTGCGTTTGACTTCACAGGAGTGGTAGACGATATAGTCAGCATGCTCCAGAATGCTCTCGACAGAGCCGTCTAATTGGTCTAGGGTTTCCCAGAGCTCCACATCATCTATTAAGCCATATTTGACAACCTCGCCCATTCCTTCAATCAATTCTCGTTTGCCGAGTGTTTTGAGGGTATCAGGGTCGATGAGAACGCCGTCTGGTTGGCAGAAGGTCCCCACCATATTTTTAGCAAATGGGGTGTTCACGCCAGTTTTTCCCCCGATAGAAGAATCAACTTGGGCAGTTAGGCTGGTTGGGATTTGTAGGAAATGGATACCACGCATATAGGTAGAAGCGACAAAACCTGCCAAATCGCCAACGACTCCTCCGCCGAGAGCAATGATTCCATCACTTCGTGTCATACCATTTTTTACGAGAAATTCGTAGGCCTGATTGACGGTATCAAGATTTTTTGAGGCTTCACCTTCTGGAAATTCAAAAACAATGGTTTCAAAACCAGCTTGTTCTAAGCTTGACTGGACTGTTTCACGGTAGAGTGAGCCAACGTGGTCATCTGTAATAATGGCGATTTTCTGAGGTTTCCAAAGTTCTTTGACCCATGTACCTGTCTGTGCTAAACTTCCTCTTTGGATAAGGATGTCGTAGGGAGTGTTGGGAAGATTGACGGTCAGTTTCATCAGATTTCCTCTCTATTTGATGTCGTATTTCTGGACTAATTGGTCCCAAATCAAGTCAGTCGGCATTTCTTTTCCAGTCCAGGTTTGGAATGCTTCAGCCGCTTGGAAAAGGAGCATGCCCAAACCATTGATAGTTGGGTTGCCTTGTGACTGGGCAAGCTTCATTAAAGGTGTTTCGAATGGTTGATAGATCACATCCGCAACCAAAAGATTTTCAGGAAAGCGAATGGTAGAAGGAACAGGTTGAGAATACCCATCCATGCCTACACTAGTTCCGTTGACTAGTAAGTCGGAGTTGGTAATACGTTCCTGTAGTAATTGGCTATCTTTGAGCGCTAGGACCTGCATAGGAACTCCAGTTGCTTGAGCAATAGGTGTAAGACTCGCCTGTGTTCTTTCCAAGCTTTGTTGACGGCAGAAAATGGTAATTTCCTTTGCACCATCCAATGCAGCCTGAGCTATGATAGCAGTAGAAGCACCACCACCACCTAGAATGGTCAGTCGCTTGTTGCGTACTTGGAATCCTCTTAGTTTTTCTAAACTTTTGAAGAATCCAATGCCATCGGTATTATGACCGATTAGTAAGCCGTTCTGATGAATGACAGTATTGACAGCGCCAATCAGGCGTGCAGAGGCTGTTAAATCATCTAGATAAGGAATGACAGCTTGTTTATAGGGCATGGAAAGATTGATGCCAAACATATCGTAGCGTTTGATATTTTCAAGAGTAGCAGCCAAATCCTCTTCTGGAATTTCCAAAGCGACATAGACACCGTTTACACCTGTTTCCTTAAAAGCCAGATTATGAATGAAGGGGGAAATGGAGTGTTTGATTGGCTTTGCAACAACGGCAGCAAGACGAGTGTAACCATCAATGTTCATAGCTTACCTCCAAATTATTTATCCTATAAAAAATTAAGGGAAGAATTAGACAGTTTGATGAATTTCACGAATTAGAGCTTCCGTTTTTTCCCAACCCAAGCAAGGATCGGTAATGGATTTGCCGAATACCTCAGGGCTATCTTGACGGCCGTCTTCTAAGTAGGATTCAATCATGAAACCACGGACATATTTGCGAATGGCTTCATTCCAATCACGGTTGATGAGGGTCTGACGGATGATACGGATTTGTTCCAGGTAATTTTTACCAGAATTGTCGTGGTTGGTATCAATTACGATAAATGGATTTTTAAGACCAAATTGTTCATACTGTTTGATGGTTTTCAAGAGAATATCGTAGTAGTAGTTTGGCTCATAACCGCCCTTTTCAGTATTGGCACCACGAAGGATAGCATGAGCTAGAGGGTTGCCATCTGTATCAACTTCTGCATCGCGGTAAATAAAGTTCTGTTTGTTTTGTGCGGCGTAGATACCATTGAACATAACGGTCAAATTACCAGAAGTCGGGTTTTTCATACCAGTTGGCATATCGACACCTGATGCAACAAATCTGTGTTCTTGGTCTTCAACCGAACGTGCTCCGATAGCATGGTAGGACACCAAGTCTTCCACAAGAGGGTAGTTGGCAGAGTAGAGCATTTCATCAGCAGTTGTGAGTCCGGTCTCAGTAATGACACGGTAATGCAAATTACGAACGGCTGCAATTCCATTAATGAGGTCTGGTAATTTAGAAGTATCTGGCTGATGAACCAGTCCTTTATAGCCTTCCCCATTGGTACGTGGTTTAGCTGTGTAAACCCGCATGACCATGAAGATTTTATCTTTGACTTCCTCTTGAAGCTTAGAGAGACGACGTGCATACTCTAGAACGGCCTCTTCATTATCTGATGAGCAAGGGCCGATAACCAAGAGCAGACGGTCATCTTCACCTCGGATAATTCTTTTCAGTTCTTCATCGCGCCGATTTTTTGCAGCTAGAAATTCTCCTTCTAGCTTGGAAAGTTCCTTTACTTTATCGATGTCTAAACTGGTGCTACGTTTGTGAATTCCCATAATATCTTCCTATCTGTTGTAAATTTCTCGGATGAGTTCTTGTGTTTTTTCCCAGCCTAAGCAAGGGTCTGTGATGGATTTTCCATAGACATCTGGATTGTCTTGGCGACCGTCTTCAATGTAGGATTCAATCATGAATCCGCGAACGTAGTTACGAATGGATTCGTTCCAGTCACGGTTGATTAAGGTTTGACGGACGATACGGATTTGTTCCAAATAATTTTTCCCAGAATTGTCATGGTTGGTATCGATAATAATAAATGGATTTTTCAAGCCAAATTGGTCATAGAGCTCAATGGTTTCTAGAAGATTGTCATAGTAATAGTTTGGTAGGTATTTACCATTTTCATTGACTGCGCCACGAAGAATAACGTGAGCAAGTGGATTGCCAGATGTTTCAACTTCAGTATTGTTGAAGAGGAAGGATTGCTTCTTCTGAGCAGCAAAAAGACCGTTGAACATGACTTTGAGGTTACCAGATGTTGGATTTTTCAAGCCTGTTGGAACATCGATGCCTGACGCTACAAAGCGGTGCTGCTGATTTTCAACCGAACGAGCTCCGATAGCGATGTAGGAAACCAAGTCATCAACCAAAGGCAGGTTTTCAGGATAGAGCATCTCGTCAGCAGTAGTTAAACCTGTTTCCGTAATGACACGATAGTGGAGGTTACGAACTGCTTTGATTCCGTTGATGAGGCTTGGTGCAGCATCTGTATCTGGTTGGTGTATGAGTCCTTTATAACCATCACCATTGGTACGTGGCTTGGCAGTATAGACGCGCATGACCATGAAAATTTTATCTTTGACTTCTTCTTGGAGCTTGGCCAAGCGGTGAGCATAATCTAAGACAGCCTCTTCATTGTCAGATGAACATGGTCCAATCACTAGGAGAAGACGATCATCTTCTCCTTTTAAGATGGCTTCAAGTTCACGGTCACGAGCTTGTTTTTTAGCAAGTGTTTCAGGAGAAAGTTTAGAGTGCTCTCGGACTTGATTGATGTCAATTTTTTCGCTGATTGGTGTAAACAATAGATCTCCCTCTTTCATTTATAGATTTCTCAATTATACCATTATTTTTAAGAATTTAAAATCAATATCTATGATTTTATGTAAAATTTACAGTAAATTCTGAATATTTTATACAAAGGAAATTTAAGAAATTTTGCTTACAATAGGTTAACGATTTTTGCCTCATACACTTTGGATAAAAATGTAATGGAGAGAAACGGAGAAGATATAAATTTATCAAAAAAGTTTGTTTATGTCCTTGAAAAATCTTCCCAAAAGGAACGATAGTCCTTGAGTGTGGGAAGATGCTTGAAGATAATGGCTATGAGATAAAAATCTTATTCATTTATTGAAAAGACAAGAACCATAATTTGGATAAAGGTGAAGCCGAGGATAAAGGGGAGGGCATCCCACGAAATAACAGCAAGCATTTCATCAATAACGACAGTTGGTCTGGTAAAGATGTCCCATGAATTCAGTCTTGCATATCGTCCGATATGAATGGCAAAGCTGGATAGTAGGGAAAGACCACTAATCATAAACAGTTTTAGCCAGTAGGATTTGATAGAAAAAGCAGAGAAAATAAGTCGTACACTTTCAACGCCAGCCATGACCCCAAAGAAAATACTTGGAACATAAAGCATAAATAGAATCATGCTTTCTCGTTGCCATAGTACTGTGTTGGCAAAGTGCATATGGACGATGTCTGTCACCATGTAAAAAGTATTGGGGTAGAAAAAGAGCCAGAGGAGACCTGCTATCACTTTGAGGATATGGTACTTTGTATGATTGGTAAGGATTGCAAAATCAAGTGCTACCAATGCCAAGAACATATTCCATGTCAAGTCAGGTGCCGTGACACCGTACCGTTTTAGTCCGACTGCTATGATGAGGAAAAAGAGATGAGTAAGAATATTTTTCTTTGTAAACATAGATGACCTCTTTCTGTTTGAGTTGTATCATAGTATAGCATAGATAGAGGAAGAATTGTAGTTAGAACCATTTTGTGATTTAGCTGAAAATATGATAAAATAGGATGTTGTCAATAACAGGGTTTCATTTGCTCTGATTTGAAAGGAAAAAAGCATGACAAAAACACCGTTTTATATCACTACACCGATTTATTATCCGTCTGGAAAACTTCATATCGGTTCAGCTTACACGACCATTGCCTGCGATGTCTTGGCTCGTTACAAACGCCTTATGGGGCATGAAGTCTACTATCTAACAGGGCTTGATGAGCACGGGCAGAAGATTGAGGAGAAGGCAAAAGAGGCTGGTTTGACACCGCAAGCCTACGTTGACGGTATGGCGGTTGGCGTCAAGGAGCTCTGGAGCTTGCTAGACATCTCTTACGACAAGTTCATCCGCACGACTGATGATTACCACGAGGAAGTGGTGGCGGCTGTTTTTGAAAAATTGCTGGCACAGGACGATATTTACTTGGGAGAGTATTCTGGATGGTACTCCGTATCGGACGAGGAATTCTTCACCGAGAGCCAATTAGAAGAGGTCTTCCGAGATGAAAACGGCAAGGTAACAGGCGGTATCGCTCCGAGCGGTCACGAGGTTGCCTGGGTTTCAGAAGAATCCTACTTCCTCCGCCTCAGCAAGTATCAGGATAAATTGGTCGAGTTTTTCAATGCTCATCCAGACTTTATCCAGCCAGACGGCCGCCTCAATGAAATCATGAAAAACTTCATTGAGCCAGGCTTGGAAGATTTGGCGGTATCTCGTACATCATTTACTTGGGGCGTGCCTGTTCCGTCCAATCCTAAACACGTTGTTTACGTATGGATTGATGCCCTACTCAACTACGCAACTGCCTTGGGTTATGGTCAGGAAGAAACAGCCAACTATGATAAGTTCTGGAATGGAACAGTTTACCACATGGTTGGTAAGGACATTCTTCGTTTCCACTCCATTTACTGGCCAATCATGCTCATGATGTTGGACATGAAGTTGCCAGACCGCTTGGTCGCTCATGGCTGGTTTGTCATGAAAGATGGCAAGATGTCCAAGTCTAAGGGCAATGTGGTCTATCCAGAAATGTTGGTTGAGCGTTTCGGCTTGGATCCACTCCGTTACTACCTCATGCGTAGTCTGCCAGTTGGCTCTGACGGCACCTTTACACCAGAAGACTACGTTGGCCGTATCAACTATGAACTGGCTAATGACCTTGGAAACTTGCTCAACCGTACGGTTGCTATGATTAACAAGTATTTCAGCGGTCAGGTACCAACCTTTGTTGCTAACGTGACTGATTTTGATGCGGACTTGGCGGCAGTAGTAGCTGACAACTTGGCAAGCTATCACAAGTATATGGAAGCTGTTGACTATCCACGTGCCTTGGAAGCTGTTTGGAATATCATCTCCCGTACCAACAAGTACATCGATGAAACAGCACCGTGGGTCTTGGCAAAAGAAGAAGCTGACCGTGACAAGTTGGCAGCGGTGATGGCTCATTTGACAGCAGGTCTTCGTGTGGTGGCGCACCTCATTCAACCATTTATGATGACGACTTCAAATGCTATTATGGAACAGCTTGGTTTGGGAACAGCATTTGACCTTGAAAACCTTGACTTTGCAGGTCTTCCAGCTGGTTTGACAGTGGTCGCAAAAGGTACGCCTATCTTCCCACGACTCGATATGGAAGAGGAAATCGCCTATATCCAAGCCCAAATGGGCGGTAGCTCTGCTATTTCCCAAGAGGAAGAAAAAGAGTGGGACCCAGCTGACGTGGAGCTGAAAAACGAGAAAGCCGCGATTAAGTTCGAGGACTTCGACAAGGTGGAAATCCGCGTGGCCGAAGTCAAGGAAGTGGCCAAGGTGGAGGGTTCTGACAAGCTGCTCAAGTTCCGTCTGGACGCAGGTGACGGTCAGGACCGCCAAATCCTGTCTGGTATCGCTAAATACTATCCAAACGAGCAAGAGTTGGTCGGCAAGAAAGTTCAAATCGTTGCCAACCTCAAGCCGCGTAAGATGATGGGCTTGCTCAGCCAGGGCATGATCCTCTCAGCCGAACATGGTGACAATTTAACACTCTTAACAGTAGACCCATCAGTGCCAAACGGCAGTCAGATTGGGTAAGAAAGTTCAAACACTCAGCACAGCTGGGTGTTTTTTTGCGAACTAATATAGAAAGGAGGTTTTATGTTAGTTGCACTTGATGAAGATGGACAAGTTTTTAATGTCTTGGAAAATCCTGCGCCGCAAGGTCGCTTTTGCTGTCCAGGTTGTGGAGGACTAGTTCGATACAAATCCGGAAAAGTTCTGCGTTCGCACTTTGCCCACGTAACCCTGCGGGATTGCACATACTTTTCCGAGAATGAGTCGGCCCAGCACCTGTCCCTTAAGTCTTGTCTGTACAGTTGGTTAATCAATGCCGAACAAGTTGAACTTGAAAAATGCCTGCCTAGTATAGGGCAGGTCGCTGATTTATTTGTTAATAATAGTCTAGCTTTGGAAGTACAGTGTTCCAGTCTACCCATTTCTCGTTTGCAGGTGAGGACGCAAGCCTATCATGAAGCTGGTCTTCAGGTTCTCTGGCTGTTGGGAAAAGGCCTATGGTTAAAAGAAAGATTAAGCAAATTACACAAGCAATTTCTCTCTTTTAGTATGAACATGGGTTTTCACCTCTGGGAATTGGATGACGAGAAAAAAGAATTGCGTCTTCGTTACCTTATTCATGAAGACTTACGAGGTAAGGTCCACTGTCTGACAAAGATTTTTCCATTTGGCGAGGGAAATTTATTGGAAATCTTGCGTCTGCCATTTGCCAAGCAAGCTTTATCGCATCTTACTTGCCCGTTAGATAGGGATTTGCCTCGCTACATTGCTCAACAGCTTTATTACAAATCCCCCAATTGGTTAGCCCTGCAGGCAGAGTCTTATAGCCGAGGGGAGAATTTGCTGACAAAGACGGCAGAAGAATGGTATCCCCATATCCGTCTGCCCCGCTCTGCCATTGGCTTTGCCCAAATACAAAAAGATTTAACCCTAGTTTATCAGGATTTTGACCAGTATTACGGCAATATTGAAGACAAGCAGAAACAGGTTCTATATCCACCAATAATTTATAGAAAACCAATGTAAATAGAGATAGCTGATGGAGGTGTATATATTGCTTTTGAAAATATGCTCAACATTTTATGTTAGGCATGCTACTGTTGGTGAAGGTTGTAGACTTTGTTATCCTAGTGGCGACTTGCGATAGCGAATACCAAAAACTATTTTCCAGTTGAAATAGTAACCTATAAGCCCTCACTTTCCGTTGGAAAGAGGGGATTTTTTATGTTAGAATAAAGGATACGGAGGATTAATTATGTCTAAACAACGTTACGAAATTGAAGAAAAATACCAGTGGGATTTAACCACTATTTTCCCAACGGATGAAGCTTGGGAAGCAGAACTTGCAGATTTACAAGCTGAAACTGAAAAAACAAAAGAATTTGCAGGTCACTTGCTCGACTCAGCGAAGAGTCTTTTGACAATCAGTGAAACGCAACTTGGTCTCATGCGTCGCATTGAAAAACTCTATGTCTATGCGTCTATGAAGAACGACCAAGATACTCGTGAAGGCAAATACCAGGAATTTCAAGCTAAAGCCATGGGCTTGTATTCGGTCTTTTCACAGGCTTTTGCCTTCTATGAGCCTGAATTTATGGCCATTACTGAAGAGCAGTTGGAAGCCTTTAAGGCAGAGGAGCCAGCTCTTGTTCAGTACAGCCACCAATTTGAAAAACTTTTAGCGGCTAAGGACCATGTCCTGTCACAAGAGGTGGAAGAAGTATTGGCAGCGACCAGCGAGATTTTCGAATCACCTGCTGAAACTTTCTCAGTCTTGGACAATGCCAGCCTGCGTTTCCCAGAAATTGCAGATGAGGACGGTCACTTGGTGCCCCTTTCACACGGTAACTACATCCACTTTATGGAGTCTAAAAACCGTGACGTCCGCCAAGAAGCATATGAGGCTATGTACGGTACCTACGAGCAGTTCCAGCATACCTACGCTAAGACCCTTCAGTCTAATGTCAAGGTCAATAACCTGAAAGCTCGTTTGCGGAAGTACGATTCAGCCCGTCACGCATCACTTGCAGCTAATTTCATTCCAGAATCCGTTTACGATACATTAGTGGCGGCAGTCAACAAGCACCTTCCGCTCTTGCACCGTTATATCAATTTGCGTAAGAAACTCTTGGGTATTGATGACTTGAAGATGTATGATATGTACACGCCATTGTCAGATTTCAGTACCAAGATTTCTTATGAAGATGCACTCAAGAAATGCCAAGAAACCTTGGAAATTTTCGGTGAGGAGTATTCGGCTATTGTAAAAGAAGCCTTCGAAAATCGCTGGATTGATGTCCATGTCAATGAAGGAAAACGCTCAGGAGCATACTCAGGAGGTGCCTACGACACCAACGCCTTCATGCTTCTCAACTGGCAGGATAACTTGGATAACATGTACACTCTTATCCATGAAACAGGCCACTCTCTCCATTCTATGTTGACTCGTAAGACTCAACCTTATGTCTATGGACATTATTCCCTATTCTTGGCTGAAATTGCTTCAACGACCAATGAAAATCTTTTGACAGAAAAACTCTTGGCAGAAGTAGAAGATGACAAGGAACGCTTTGCTATTCTCAATCATTACCTAGATGGGTTCCGTGGCACTGTTTTCCGCCAGACCCAATTTGCCGAGTTTGAACAAGCAATCTACAAGGCAGACCAGGAAGGTCAAGTCTTGACGGCTGATTTCCTCAATGAATTGTACGGTCAGACAAATGAGAAGTACTACGGACTTTCTGCAGAAGAAAATCCAGAAATCCAGTTTGAGTGGGCTCGTATTCCACACTTCTATTATAATTTCTATGTCTATCAGTATGCGACAGGTTTCGCAGCAGCATCAGCTCTAGCAAACAAGATTGTTAATGGTAGTCCAGAAGACAAAGAAAACTATCTCAACTACCTGAAGGCTGGTAGCTCAGATTATTCCCTCAATGTCATTGCCAAAGCAGGCGTAGACATGACCAAGGAAGATTACCTCAACGATGCTTTCAAGGTATTTGAAGCTCGTTTGGAAGAATTAGAAGCTCTCGTTGAGAAAGGTGTGCACCTCTAATATGATTTCCTATAAACGTTCGATTGTCATTCCCAGTGTGATTAGTCTTGTTTTAATCTTGATCGGTCTTGGTGGTCTGACCAGGCCTGAACCATCTGTGGGAAGTGTTGTCTATTTGATATTTTTACAACCTTTGCTGGTTTATTTATATATATTGAGAAAGCAAAAGGCTATTTTTATCTTGACAAAACAGTACATAGAATTTCAAGAACACTTTTGGAGTGAACGTCAACGCCATTCGTTAGAAGAGATTGCGGAGATTCGCTACCTTGTTTCTCCTGTCTATCGTGGCTATCAGTCGAAACGTTTGCGAATTGTAGGAAATAAGGGGGTACTACTTGCAGTCGTCAGCTTGAATAGGCTTGATGGTGCAGATTTTAATGATATTTACCATTTTGTAGAGCAAGTAGCACCGCATATAAGATGGGATTTTTCAAATTAATAAAGAGAGGGGACTATGTTAACAGAAGAACAACTACAAGATATTTTTGAATTAGCAGATTTAATGTCAAATGGTGATAGGGAACTATTTCTCCAACTTAGAGAAGTAGTCTTCGCCAGTGATCCACACCAGATTCTCAATTTTATGGAACGTATTTTAGATTCAGAGTCATTCGATGATTTCTTGGATCGTGTTGGAGAGTCTGAAAAGGAAAATCTTTGGTTAATCTTGATAAAATTACTAGAGCATTTGAACTATATTTGTGTGCGTGATTATAAGGACAATCTTGAAGATTTTATCTACTTTTTTGATTGCCTTCAGCAGGTCCGCAATGCGGGAATTTCTCTTAAATTGGATTCAGGTGGATTAAGTCCAATTGCATCTATTTCAGAATGGGCAAGAGTTATTGATAACAAATATCTTGATGAAAACTTTTGTCTAGGGGCAGTAGATATGGACACGGATAGTTACTATCTCTTTTTCAGTAAGCAGGCGACTTTTATTCGACTTCAAGAACTAGCTGGAAATTTAGGGTATCGAATTGATTACGCCAAAAATATGTAAAGAAAAGGTGGGGAAACCTCAATGTCATTAAGTTAAGCATTTAAGTAGCTAAAGAAACTATTCCCGTCTGAGCAGTTGATGACAAGACGGGAATAGTTTTTGTATTTAGGGCGCACAAAAAGGAGGTTTTTTAACCCTATTTTTCAACTATTATGTTACTCTATAAGTGAAGCTTACAGGTACCTTGCTTTTTATCTTTCTTTGGAACGTTCGATTGGGTCGGATGATGGATAAATGTTTGGCAATGTAGGTTTCCAATTGGAAGGAAGTGAGTTCAGCTCTAAGAAATTTTCGACAGGCATAAACAGCGTCTGAAAAACAAATTTTATAAGCCTGTTTTAACTTTGATGTTTTAATAGCAACGTATGAGGTTAGCCATTTACAAACATTAAAATTGATAAAGCG
>NZ_JAOTGL010000002.1:0-119028 GCF_044427045.1 Streptococcus sp. 2022WUSS135 | reverse complement strand
TGGCACACTGTCAAGAAAGAAATTGGTCCTATATTATCCGTATTCGTGACGGGAATCATTCTATGAAGTCAGGATTTAATCTCCCTGACACCTCTTGTTTTGATGAAAAATTTGACCTAAACATCTGCCGGAAACAGACCAATGAGATGAAACAACAGTATCAAAATTTACCTAATCACTATCGCTGTTTACCTAATCACTCACCCTTTGACTTTCTACCAAGCTCTAGCCGAAAAAATGATCCACTCCAGTTTTACGAACTTCATTTTCGAATGGTGCGTCTCGAAATCAAGCCGGGTTTCTTTGAAACTTTGGTGACAAATACGGATTATTCACCAGAAAAATTAAAAGATCTCTATGCTTACAGATGGGGCATAGAGACCAGTTTTCGTGACCTAAAATACAGTATCGGTCTGACTCATTTTCATGCAAAAAAGAAGGAAGGGATTCTCCAAGAAATCTACGCTCGCTTTATCAACTTTAATATTTGTAAATGGCTAACCTCACACGTCACCATTAAAACATCAAAGTTAAAACAGACTTATAAAATTTGTTTTTCAGACGCTGTTTATGCCTGTCGAAAATTTCTTAGAGCTGAACTCACTTCCTTCCAATTGGAAACCTACATTGCCAAACATTTATCCATCGTCCGACCTAATCGAACCTTCCAAAGAAAGATAAAAAGCAAGGTACCTGTAAGCTTCACTTATAGAGTAACATAATAGTTGAAAAATTGGGTTAAAAAACCTCCTTTTTGTGCACCCTAAATACAAAAACTATTCCCGTTTTGTCATGAACTGCTCAGACGGGAATAGTTTCTTCAATTGCTTAGTTGCTTAACTTAATGACATTGGGATTTTTGGCTAACCTTATCTTGTATTTTTGCAGTAGCCCTGCTCAATGTTGGCTTTCTGTACCAATATCGCTATATTATTGATGCTATTGCGGCTGGAGATAGACAAGCCTTTGTGTCTTATTTTGTGCTGATGGGGTTAACTGTCCTTGTCATGCTGGTCTTTGAATACATTCGTCAAATTGCCAATATCAGCTATCTCAATCAAGTAGGTTTCCAATTGCAGGCGACCTTTATTGGGAAAATTTTTAATTTACCTTTTAGGCAGTTTGTTGAGCAGGGGGCGGGAGCCTATATTTCACAGCTCAATAATGATTTGGAGACGGTGAAAGAAGACTATTACGACGCTTTCTTTACGATTTTTCAAGGTGCTTGTACCTTTGGCATTGCCAGTTTGGCCCTTCTTAGTTTGGATGGTCTGACCGCTATTTTCTTGATTCTGATTTCATTCTTGCCGGTTGTGATTCCCTATTTGTTTAAAAAGCGGAGAAGGCTCAATCAGGAGGCGATTTCGGACAGTCAGCAGGTCTATAATACAAGGGTTTCAGATGTCTTTCTGAGTTATTTGCAAGTGAAAAATAGCCGCCAAAGACAGCAGGTTTTGGATGGACTGAACGATTGCTATCAAGCAGTAAATGACAAGGTCGATCAAGCCACTCGAACGACAGTAACCATGCGGCTCTTAGTCGGTTTCGTCTTTTATCTGACCACTCTTTCGATTATCTTTATCGGTGGTTTTCAGGTCTTCTCTGGCGCCTTGACCATCGGTGGCTTGACAGCTATTCTGACCATTTCAGAGCAGTTGGTGGATCCCATTAATAGCATTGCGGCAGCCTTTTTGGACAGGCATGCCGTTAAGGAATTGAAGCAAGAGTTTGAGCTATCTACTTTGGGGCAAGAAATGAAGGGACAGGAACTGGCTTCAGCTTTCCAGAGCATGCAACTGGTTAAGGCTAGTTATACCATCGGTGAGAAGCAGGTCTTTGAAGACCTGACAGTAGCGTTTGAACGTGGCAAGAAGTATTTAATTCTTGGGGAAAGTGGTTCTGGCAAATCTTCCTTGGCTCTTATTTTGACCAAGAATAGCCAACTGCAAGCAGGGGATATTTACTTTGATAAAACCTCTCTTTCAGACTTGTCCTACCAAGCCATTCAAGATAAGATTGCTTATCTGCCACAAGAGGGATCCCTTTTCCATGATACGGTTCTTTACAACTTGACCATGGGACGGGAGGTTTCAGAAGATAGGGTGATGTCCCTCATTAAAACCATGAACCTTGACAGTCGTTTCCCAAGTTATGCTTCTTTGAGCGAGGAAATTAGTGATAATAGCGGACTGTCTGGCGGACAAAAGCAACGCCTGCTCTTGATTCGTTCCTTGCTGCAAGATAAGGACATCTTGTTGCTGGATGAAAGTCTGTCTGCCTTGGATCAGGAAACCTATACAGTAATTGAAGCCTACCTTACCTCACTAACAGATAAGACGCTCATTCATATTTCCCACCGTGTGTCCGATGATGTCCTTTCTCGTTATGATGGGGTGGTACGGATTGGGGAGAGCAATTAATACTCTTCGAAAATCAAAATCAGACGTTGTTGACTTGATTTGATGAGTGAAAGGCTCCAGTGGAGCTTTTCAGCCTGTTACCTTGAAACAAAATAGTAACAGGGTTCTATCTGCGTAAGTAGAAACGAACTACGTTCGCTCTATCTCCAACTTCCAAAGGTTCCCCAAACCTTTGGAGCTAGTCTATTTTTGATTTTCATTGAGTATGAATGAGAAGATATAAAAATGACCCCAAGTCATCAACTTTGACTTGGGGTTATCCTTTATAAATAATGCGGAGGAAGGGATTTGAACCCTCACACCCGATGGGCACATGCGCCTGAAGCATGCGTGTCTGCCGTTCCACCACCTCCGCTTGCTTTTTATTATACTATTTTTACATTGAAATGACTAGAGTAAAATGTAAAATCGAAACCGTTTGCGGTTTTTTCCTAGGAAATTTGGTATAATAGGGACAAGTACACACAAAGGAGTCTTCATTGCAAGGAAGAATTATCAAGGCCTTGGCTGGTTTTTACTATGTCGAGGCAGATGGACAGATTTATCAAACCAGAGCCAGAGGAAATTTTCGTAAGAAAGGACAAACGCCCTATGTAGGTGATTTTGTGGACTTTTCTGCGGAGGAAAACTCAGAAGGCTATATTTTAAAGATTCATGAGCGAAAAAATAGCTTGGTTCGACCTCCTATCGTCAATATCGATCAGGCGGTGGTTATCATGTCGGCTAAGGAACCTGATTTTAATGCCAATCTACTAGATCGTTTCATAGTGCTTTTGGAACAGAAGGACATGGATCCCATTATCTATATCTCTAAGATGGACTTGGTAGAAGAGCGGACGGAGATGGATGCCTTCAAGGCTATCTATGAGAAAATTGGCTATCCGTTTGTCTATAGTTTGGAGGAATTGACGCCATTATTGCAGGATAAGGTGACGGTCTTTATGGGGCAGACAGGGGTTGGCAAATCGACTCTTCTCAATCGCATTGCACCAGAATTAGCCTTGGAAACAGGGGCGATTTCAGATAGTCTGGGGCGTGGTCGTCATACCACTCGTGCGGTCAGCTTCTACAATGTCTTCGGTGGGAAAATTGCGGATACGCCAGGTTTCTCATCCCTAGACTATGAAGTCAAGGAGGCTGAGGCTCTGACAGATTGTTTCCCAGAAATTGCGGAAAGCAGCCAGAACTGCAAATTTAGGACCTGTACCCACACCCATGAGCCGGATTGTGCGGTCAAAGAAGCTGTTGCCAGCTCGGCCATTTCCCAAAGTCGCTTTGACAATTATCTTCAATTCCTCAGCGAAATCCAAAATCAGCGCGAAACCTATACCAAGGTAAGTAAGAAATTCAAATAGAAAGTTGGTTCTGTATGTCACATTATAAGATTGCACCGTCTATTTTGGCGGCAGATTATGCAAATTTTGAAAAAGAGCTCAAGCGTCTAGAAAAGACAGGTGTGGAGTATGTGCACATTGATGTCATGGACGGTCATTTCGTGCCAAATATCAGCTTTGGGGCGGATGTGGTTGCGGCTATGCGTCCTCATAGCAAGCTGGTTTTCGATTGCCATTTCATGGTGTCCAATCCTGAAAATCATATTGAGACCTTTGCCCGTGCGGGTGCAGATATTTTAACCATTCATGCAGAAGCAACGGTTCACCTGCATGGGACCTTGCAGAAAATCCGTGCCGCTGGTATGAAGGTGGGGGTGGTCATCAATCCAGGTACACCACTTGTAACCATTGAGCCTGTGCTCAACTTGGTGGATCAGGTTCTGCTTATGACGGTCAACCCAGGTTTTGGTGGACAAGCCTACATTCCAGAAGTGGCTGAGAAGATTGAGGCCTTGGTCAAACTTCGTGAAGCCAAGGGCTTGACCTTTGACATCGAAGTGGACGGCGGGATTGACGATAAGACCATTCATTCAGCCAAAAATGCGGGTGCCAATGTCTTTGTGGCTGGTTCCTATCTCTTCAAAGGAGACTTGGATGCCAACGTTGCCAAATTGAGAGCGGCCCTCCATGATTAAGATTGCTGTCATTGCAGGCGGTTCCTTTGACTGCCTTCCTGAGCCTGCCGACCTCTATGTGGGGGTAGATGCAGGCTCTCTTCGTCTTCTGGACCATTCCTTGCCTCTTGACTGGGCCATCGGTGATTTTGACTCGGTGACACCTGAAGAGTTGGGGCGGATAAAGGGTCAAGCAGAGCGGTTTCTGCAAGCTCCTGCTGAAAAAGATGATACAGATTTGGAGCTTGCCTTAAAGGAAATCTTCAAGGCATATCCGCAGGCCCAGGTTCGCATATACGGTGCCTTGGGAGGCCGCATGGACCACATGATGGCTAATCTCTTTCTGGCTGCAGAGCCGGACTTGGCAATTTATATGGAGCAGATTGAATTGGTGGACAGTCAGAACATCGTCCGTTTTCGACCTGCAGGTCAGCACCGTTTGTCACCGATTGCTGGTATGAAGTACATTTCCTTTATGCCGTCGGACCAGAGCCGCCTGACCATTCGTCATGCCAAGTACCCGCTGGATGCCAGCAATTATTTTTTCAAAAAATGTTATTCCTCTAACGAATTTATAGATAGAGACATAGACATTCAACTGGATAAGGGCTACGTGGTCCTTATCTACAGTAAGGATAAGGATTAGATGGATATTGTATTACTTATTTTGCTGATACTGGTCTTGATTGCCTTGGTTTTTCTTTATGGAAAATGGCAGAGCTTGGCCCTGCTTTTGCAAGATCAGGCAGAAGACACCGCAGACAACTTGTCTGATCAGCTCAGCTATCAACTAGAAAATGCAACCCTCAAACAGCAGCAAGCCATTCATCAGGAAGTGGAAAGACTCCGCACGGAGCTTTACCAACAGCTAACCGACATCCGTCAAGAGCTGAATAAGAGCCACTTGGAAACGCGAGATGCCACTGACCGTCGTTTGCAGGCCATTCAGGAGTCCAATGAAAAACGCCTGGAAGAAATGCGGCAGACGGTCGAGGAAAAGCTGGAGAAAACCCTGCAAACCCGCCTACAAGCCTCCTTTGAAACGGTGTCCAAGCAGTTGGAGTCAGTCAATCGTGGTCTGGGCGAAATGCAGACGGTGGCGCGTGATGTGGGTAGTCTTAACAAGGTGCTGTCTGGGACCAAAACCCGTGGCATCATGGGTGAATTGCAGCTGGGACAGATTATCGAGGATATTTTGACACCTAGCCAATATGAGCGAGAGTTTGCCACGGTTTCAGGCTCTAGTGAGCGCGTGGAGTATGCGGTCAAGCTACCAGGACGGACGGAAGGCGACTATATCTACTTGCCAATCGATTCCAAGTTTCCGCTGGCGGATTACTACCGCTTGGAAGATGCTTACGAAAGTGGGGACAAGGACCAGATTGACCTCCATCGGAAAAATCTCTTGGCGGCTATCAAGCGTTTTGCCAAGGGCATTCAGAGCAAGTACCTCAATCCGCCTGAAACGACTAATTTTGGTGTGCTCTTTCTGCCAACCGAAGGGCTGTATTCAGAAGTGGTTCGCAATCCCATTTTCTTTGATGACCTACGCCGGCAGGAAAATATCGTGGTAGCAGGACCGACCACCCTTTCTGCCCTGCTCAATTCTCTCTCCGTCGGCTTTAAAACCCTCAATATTCAACGGTCGGCCGATGATATTTCCAAGGTCTTGGGCAATGTCAAGCTGGAATTTGGCAAGTTTTCTGACCTCTTGCTTAAGGCTCAGAAACAACTCAATCAGGCCAGCAGCAATATTGACAAACTCCTAACCACTCGCACCAACGCTATCGAGCGTAGTCTTCGCACCATTGACCTGTACGAAGATGACCAAACCAAGGGACTGCTTGGCTTGTCCCCATTAGATGAGGAAGATAATGAAAATTAACCAAATGAAAAAAGATGAATTCTTCGAAGGATTCTATCTCATCAAGACCGCAGATGTCCGTCAAACACGGGCTGGAAAAGACTACCTAGCCCTGACCTTCCAGGATGATACTGGTGAGATTGAAGGCAAGGTATGGGATGCCCAGCCAGGGAAAATCAAGGATTTTACTGCTGGGACAGTTGTTCACATGCAGGGACGCCGCGAAGTTTACAATAATACACCCCAAGTCAATCAATTGGTCCTCCGTTTGCCAAAGGCTGGCGAACCCAATGACCCTGCTGATTTCAAGGAAAAGCCACCGGTGGATGTCAAGGACACCAAGGACTACCTAAGCCAGATGATTTTCCGCATCGAAAATGCCACTTGGCAGAGGATTGTCCGTGCTCTTTACAGCAAGTACGACAAGGAATTTTATTCCTATCCAGCTGCCAAGACCAACCACCATGCTTTCTATTCAGGCTTGTCCTTCCATACAGCGACCATGGTCCGCTTGGCTGATAAAATTGGTGACATCTATCCCCAGCTCAATAAGAGTTTGCTCTTTGCAGGGATCATGCTGCATGACCTAGCCAAGGTGATTGAACTGACAGGACCTGATAACACAGGCTACACTGTTCGTGGCAATCTGATTGGGCACATTTCCCTGATTGATGAAGAGATTACCAAGGTCTTGGTGGAATTGAGCATCGATGACAGTCTGGAGGAAGTGACTGTTCTGCGCCACGTTATCCTCAGCCACCACGGTCTCTTAGAGTATGGTAGCCCAGTCCGTCCGCAGATTATGGAGGCGGAAATCCTCCACATGATTGACAACATCGATGCGGAAATGATGATGATGCTATCGGCCTTGGACAAGGTCGGCCCAGGCGAGATGACCAACCGAATCTTTGCCATGGACAACCGAGCCTTCTATAAGCCCAATATCGACTAATGGTAGTTAAGATTTTATCTCGACAGCCCCTCACCAAAGGCTGGTCCACGGACCGAAAGTACAAGGTCCAGCTAGAAGATGGTCGCTTTGGTCTGTTGAGAATAGCAGAGCGACCAGCCTATGAGGCTAAGCGATTAGAGTTTCGATTGGTCCAAAGCTTGTTTGGGAAAGACTTGCCTGTGGCAGAGCCACTAAGTTTTTGGGCGGATGACTTGTCAGTCTACACCCTCTATGAATGGGTAGAAGGTCAGGACATGAATGAAGTGGCTTCCGATCTGTCTGATTCTGTCTTGTATGATTTGGGCTGTCAGTCAGGGCAGTTTTTGCGAACCTTGCATGCCCTACCGATTGACCAAAGTCAACGGGACTGGAGCAGTTTTTATCAGGCTAAGATTGACAGTAAAATCAAGGCCTACCAGGTAGCCAGTCATTCCTATCCAAATGGTCAAGCCATGATAGACTTTGTTCAGGCTAATCGTCACTTGCTTGAAGGGCGATCGATTGCCTACCATCATGGAGATTTTCATACAGGGAATTTTCTACTGGGAAGAGATGGAAAACTAAAAATCTTAGACTTTGATCGCTACGACATAGGAGACCCTTGGGAAGAATTCAACCGTTTGATTTTCACGGCAGATTTATCTCCAGTCTTTGCGTGTGGTCAGGTAGATGCCTATTTTGACGGAGCTATTCCAGAGGAATTTTGGAGACTTATGGCTCTTTATGTAACAGTAAATAGTCTAGGCGCTCTTTCTTGGGCAGAACAAGTAGATTCCGAACAAATTCCATTGATGAAGTTGCAAGCGCAGAAGATTTCTGAATGGTATGAATATTTTAATCATCATCTTCCAAAGTGGTATATGTAAGCGATAAACAAAATACGAAAAAGACGGACTTTTTAATCAAAAAAGTTCGCTTTTTGTAGTTTGTTGTGATATAATAGAAAAAAGTGAAAGAGGATGATTTTATGAAATTAAGAAGAAGTGAGCGTATGGTTGTCATTTCCAATTACCTCATCAACCACCCTTATGAATTAACTAGTTTGAATACCTTTGCGGAAAAGTATGAATCTGCCAAGTCATCTATCTCAGAGGATATTGCCATCATTAAAAAGGCTTTTGAGGAAAGCTCTATCGGGCATATTGAAACCATTACTGGTGCCAGTGGAGGAGTTGTTTTTACTCCATCCATCTCTAAGGCAGAGTCTGTCGAAATTGCACAGGCCCTTCGTGATCAGATGGCTGAAAGTAATCGTATCTTGCCAGGCGGTTATATCTATTCATCTGATTTGCTGTCTACACCGCATATTTTGAAAAATGTTGGTCGTATCATTGCAGATGCTTTCAAAGATGAAAAGATTGATGCGGTCATGACAGTTGCGACTAAGGGTGTCCCTTTGGCCAATGCTGTTGCCAATGTCCTTAATGTACCGTTTGTTATTGTGCGCCGTGATTTGAAAATCACAGAAGGTTCAACCGTTTCTGTCAACTATGTGTCAGGATCTAGCGACCGTATCGAAAAGATGTTTCTGTCCAAGCGTAGTTTGAAGGCAGGAAGCCGTGTCTTGATCGTCGATGACTTCTTGAAAAATGGTGGCACCATCAATGGTATGATTAGCCTTTTGTCTGAGTTTGACTCAACCTTGGTAGGCGTGGCTGTCTTTGCGGAAAACCAAAAAGGGGACCGTAGCGTAGCTAACTACAAGTCTTTGCTCGCTGTGACCGACATCAATGTCAAGGAAAACCGAGTCGATGTAGAGTTGGGAAATATTTTTGAATAACATTTACCAACCTGCGCTCAAAGAGAGCTAAACTAGTCTCTATTTAGATTATTCGTGCATAAAAAAAGCTGAATTTTCAGCTCAGATTGGAGGAAGGTTTGTTTCGGACATCTTCCTTCAATCTTTTTTTGTTCTGTAGTCAAAATAGTATAAAATTTTTACAATTATGTTTTGACCCGGCTGAATGATTACTTTTCTATAAATAAAGTTGCATATATGGTTGTATTTTTGGCTTTTTTATTATATAATGGATTAGTAATTATAAGACAAAAGGAGAAAGATATGTCACGTATTAAATTAACCCCAGATGAGCTCCGTACTTCTGCGATTCGCTATACAGAAGGTTCAGATAACATTGATGCTATTTTATCATCTTTGTCAAATGAGCAATCTGTTATTCGTGAAAACTGGGAAGGTACAGCTTTTGACAGTTTTGATGCTCAATTTGAAGCGCTTAAGCCAAAAATTGTTGAATTTTCTGAGTTGCTTCGAGATATCAATGCCCAATTGAATAAAGTTGCTGACATTATCGAGCAAACAGATGCAGACATTGCAGCGCAAATCAATGGCTAAGGGTTGACGAAGTTCAAATGCTAGGAAGGCGCCAGCCTTCCTATTTTTTATCGAAATGAAGGAGATATGAAAAATGGATAAACAGCGCATTTTGAAGTATGGGAGAAATGCTTTGCTGGTCTTACTTTTGCTTCTATCTATCATTGGATTAAATATTGCCGTTCAGAACAACACGAGTATTTCCAAGAAAGAGCAAGAAGCAGGGCGACAAAATATTAAGCTGGATGTTGCCTTGGTCAATGAAGATAATACTGTAACCCTAAATGGTACGGAATATAATCTTGGCGCTAGTTATGCAAAAAATATCGAAAAAAATACTGCCCATAACTGGTCAACTGTCAGTCGTGGTACGGCTGACAAGGGCCTAAAAGAAGGTCATTACCAATTGTTGGTGACCATCCCAAGCGATTTTTCAACAAAAATCTTGGATATCAACAATACCAATGTTGATAAAGCGACAATCACATATAAGATTAATGCAAATGGTAATTTGCAGGTAGAGAATGAAGCTGTTAAGGTGGCAAAAGGGATTATTGCAGACCTACAGAGTCAGCTGATTGATATGTATATGGCCAGCATTCTCGGGAATCTTTATCAGGCACAACGAAATGTTCAGACCTTGTCAGATACAAAGGTGAGCAATATTGCTGTTTTTAGGAACAATCTCTATCAAACAGCTGTTGATTTTAAGACACTTTTTCCGAATTTGACTTCGACGGCTGATTCAACATTGGCAGCTAATAATCTTTTGAAAGAAGCGCTTTCTGGCAATGTGACGGCATATGATAGCCTAAATACTGCTCAGACGGGACTAAAAGATAATTTAGCTACCTTGATTGAACAACGAAATCAGGGAAAACTATCACAGGAAGAATTTTCAGCTTCGCTTTTAGCAATGAATAGCTCTGTACTCAGCGCTGAAACGGATCAGTTGTTTGCAACGATTAAAACGACCCAAGAGGTGCTCTCGGGGCAGTTGGGGGCAGCAGCGATAGACGAGACGGGTGAAGCTAGTGGCTATGTTGGTTTGGTTGAAAAGTTGGATCAAGCCATTGCCGATTTACAGGTGGCAATTGAAGCTGAGAGTACGAAATTAGCAGAGCATGAGGCTGCGATTTCTGACTTTGCTGAAACACATTTAACCACTTACTATGGTGATAGTCTGAAAACAATCCACATTGGAGCGGTTTTGGGTAAGAGTACAGAGTTGCCGGTTTCTCTAGCATCCTATCAAACGAGCTTAGACCAGTTGATTTTGAATCAATTGGCAGATTTACCAAGCTTGACTCCTGCAGATCTGACTGCTGATTTAAACAAATTGGATCCAAAGGCAGCGAGTCAGATTCAATTTGACGCAGCATTTGCGCAAGCGCATTTTGGTGAACACTTTGTAGCTTCTAATGATTTGAAAGAATTACAGGCTCTTGCTAAAGAGTTAGAACCGCATCTTCAAGCTGCTGCAGATTTTAAAATTCCTACTCCAACAACTCGTGCCACTCTTTCTTTAGAAATTCCTAGCGGGTTTGATTTGGTATCTTGGGAATTGAATGGCAACCGCTATACCAATCCTAGTGAAGTTGTTGCTTTGCAAAAGGATAATACAGTAACCGTCACTCTCCAATATGAAAAGAGTCAGACGACCACGGTTTCAACAACGGTAGTAACGGATTCAACTTCAACTTCATCAACGACGGGTTCGAGCTCATCGGAAGAGAATACTGCATCGACTACGTCACCGTCCACTGGTACACCCGTCACGACAACTGAGATGGCGCAGGGGAGTGTCAAAGTAAGTGTTAATAATCTGGAAGTCACAACAGCAGGATTTGATTGGGAAAACTTCTTAAAAGAACAGGAAGCTTATCGTAAAGCAGAGGTTGCTTATGCTGCAAAAGTTAGTGAAATCATTTCCAAGTATAATCAAGCTAATCGTTTATTAGATCAATATTATCCTGTTAATACTGTAACTGGTGAACGTAGCAGTTTGACGGATAGTTTCTTCAACCAAGACGCGAAATCCCTGTTGACTTCTTTAGTCACGAGCTCCATTACAGCTAATTTACAATCCTATTCTGAAGCGCGTGCACAAGATCAAGCTTTGAAGGAAAGATTGGCTGAGTTAGAAGGACGCAAACAAGAATTAAAAGATCAACTCCAATATATCAGCACGACAAATAGTGATTTGGCTCAACAGATAGCGAATCAGCTGGCATTTTTGGAGGATGTCAAGGCACGAGCTCAGTCTATTGCAGATGGTCAAGAGCAACAAACTGCTCTTCAAGGAACGCATGATACAGAACTTGCGGCGCTCGCTACTGAATTGGATGCTTCCCTTTCTATTACAGGTGAGGTAAAATCCCTTTCAGAACAGAACGTTGAGGAGGCGACTAATGTCAATACCGTCTTCACTACATTTACTAATGATGTACAGGCTGCTCAAGAAAGCGGAGAGAATCTATCT
Source organism: Streptococcus sp. 2022WUSS135 (assembly GCF_044427045.1). NCBI lineage: Bacteria > Bacillati > Bacillota > Bacilli > Lactobacillales > Streptococcaceae > Streptococcus > Streptococcus sp. 2022WUSS135. The sequence continues at coordinate 106,970 of NZ_JAOTGL010000002.1, read as the reverse complement.
TCTGAAGCAACTGCCCTGATGGAGAGGTTTGAATCAGAATTGGCTGAAAATGGCGACTTTGTAAAAACCTTTACTTCTGTCTTAAGCAATACCTATGACAATGGTGTTCCAAATGAAGTGATTTTGGATTTCTTGTCCGCACCATTGACAGAATCGTCTTCATCTGTAAAAGCAACAGTCAACACCTACAGACCTTTCACCTGGATTTTACTCTTGGAGATGGTGACCCTGTTTGCAGCTTATGTTTTTGGTACTCATCGTGTGATTAAGGCTGTGAAAGATAAGTTTAAAGTGAGCCGTCTCGAGGATACAGATTTAGTAACAGTGACTGTGCTCAGCGTTCTATCACTTCTGGTCGGTGGATTGATCGGGGTTGTATCAAGTCAACAGTTGCAGATTGATAGCGAGTTGATCCCGACTTGGGTGCTGATGATTACCTTGTTTAGCCTATTACTAGCACAAGGTCAGTATCTATTGATAAAAAATGCCAAAGGACTTGGCATGGGGATTAGCTTCTTCATGGTTATCAGCTTTATTTACCTATCCAATGCCATTGGTACAACTGCTAGTTTGACAGGTCTGCCTGCAACACTGAAAGCCATCAACCCTCTTTCTGTTTTAGAAAATAGTTTATCTGGTTACTTTGATGGTGAAGCTGCCAGTCTGACAGTGATTGCTACGGCGCTCGTATTGGGGCTTGGTTTTGCTGGCTTGAGTGCTTTTGTTGATGTGGAAAAATTCCTAAATAAAAAAGAGGATTAAATGAAAAAGATAGCACTTGTTCTTAGTTGCCTGGTTCTCTTTCTTCCGGTTGGGATAGAAGCGTCCGAACTTGGAGACAATAGTCTTCAAATTGATAGTTCACGCATTGAAGTAGAAAAAGAAAAGAAAATAGGTAGTCAGGATTTACTGGTCCAATCTTTGTTTTTGGCACCAGATCAAGCAGAATTGACTGCCAAAAAAGAAGCTGATCAAGTCTTATTAGAGCATCAGCTAAATAGCCTATTCCAAACTGGTGAGAAACCAAGCACGGATATTTTGCAAGTGGGGACCTTGTTTGATACTCGGACCCATAAGGTGATGACAACCAAGGTAGATAGTGGGACAGAGGGAGCTCCAGCAGGGCTTCTCTCTGGCCTGTTTTTTGCTTCTATTGTAGTTGGCATTCTATTGCTTGCAAGTTTAGCAACCTATTTGATGGGTAAGGATGAAGTAGGCCAGGAATAATCTTCTAGTGGTCTATTGGAGGAGATGAGATGGAGACGCATATCAATGTTACCTTACATGATGGAGGACGAATCAGGGACTTACGGATTCCGACTCACATTGAGGTTAGGAGATTAATCAAGGAGTTGGATAGCATCTTCGAAAAAGAGAATGCTAGAAAAAAATACCAACTCCATGTTGTTAATAAGGGGTTCATTTTGGACGAAGGGAAAGTATTAGCCGATTATCCTGTGACAACGGGAGATATTGTAGAGGTTTTGGAGGTTTAGGGTGAAAGAAGAAACATTTGTCTTTGGTGGACAGGAATTTGTCTTTTTAAAGGGTGATAAAGAGTGGCACCTTGATGTAAAACGGTCTGATGTGGCAACGCAAGAGCTATCTGACCTGCTCTTGTTGGATCTGCACCACCCTCAATTTTTACAACAGGAAATGACGGTGGATGAAGATACTGTTCATTTCACCTATCATCTGGATGCATTTGGGCAAACCTTTGAGGACATGAAGGAGAAAGAGGTCTCTGAAAAACTACGACTTTCTCTCAATGTTTTAGAATTGAAGCAGGCTTTGAAATTGCCAATCACCTTTTTCGTGCATCCGTCATCTGTCTTTATTACTAAGGATGGTCGGGTCAAACTAGCCTATCGGGCTATTCCGGAGAAGATGGTGCCTCAGACCTTGGATGCTACGGATTTGTTGAAGCAATTAAAATCTTATATCCTTGCTTTATTTACAGAGCATGATTTTATGGACCTTTACAATGGTGCGCTGGATGTGGTTCCTGTACCGGAGTTCTTAGATACCATTCGCAAGGCAGAGGATATGGATAGTTTGGAAGGACTTTTGCAGGGCTATTTTCAGGATAAGTTGGAGGAGGAGAAGGCGACTTTGACAAGGGTTTCTCGCTCCAAGCACCGTCTCTATCGCTATGCGACCATCTGGCTTTCTGCCCTGGCAGGATTATTGGTCTTGCCGCTGATTTATCTAGTTTTCATGCACAATCCTTTCAAGGAAAAAATGCTGGATGCGGATACGGCCTTCATCAAGGTGGACTATCCTGGGGTGATTAGTGAGTTGGAGCGGGTAGAGGTTTCTAATCTTCCCTACACTCAAAAATACACTCTTGCCTATGCCTACATCCAAGGGTTTGATTTGAGTAATGAACAACGTTCTGTTATCTTAAATAATGTGACGCTCAAATCAGATGAGCAATATTTGGACTACTGGATTGAAATTGGTCGTGGTAATAGCCAAGAAGCTTTGGATTTGGCCAAGCGTTTGGATGATTCGGATTTGATTTTGTATGCTCTTTACCAGCAAATGGAACAGGTTCGTGAAAATACGACTTTGTCGGGGGAAGAGCGGGAAACAACCTTGGATGAGTTGAAAGCGGAGTATCAAAAGTATTGGGATACCCGAACTACGATTTTGAATGAAGATGGGTCACAGGTGAAAACAGGTACAAGTTCGACGTCTAGTTCAACCTCTTCTACAGAATCATCATCAACGAGTCCATCGAGCTCGAGCGGGGAGTAAGCTATGGCAGAGACAGTAGTTTTTTATAAAGATGGTTTTCGCTATGTGGCGGATGTGTCTGCTGGGAAAAAGATTCTTTTTCAAGGCACAGAAAAGGCGCAGGTTTTTGTCTCCTCACTGGATGCTCCCTTGACGATTTGGTTAGATGAAGCACAAGTTTGCTATGACTATGATGGAGTGGAAGGAAAGCTTGTATCTGGTATGTCTTTGGCGGGGGGCGTGGTCTATCTTCTTCCGTCGGAACAGGTAATCCTAGACCCTCTGGATAAGCAGGAATTAACGATCGGCCAGCATGCGGGAAATAGTTTTGTCCTTGCAGGGTCAAGTTGTCATGTCTTGCTCAAACGCAGTGACCAGTCATGGATGCTTTATCGTTTGGCGGGCTCCATCTATATCAATAACCTTTTGATGGAGAAGGGGGAAATGGAGCTGGCTCTTGGAGATGAGCTTGCTTTTGAGGATACTTTCTTCAAATTTTATGCAGATGAGGTCCTGGTTGCGGGTCCTGTAGAGGCTAGTGATGAGTTGGCTCGTAAGTCTGCATCGCGCTATGCTTTTTATGAGGATTATCCAGACTACCATCGTTCTCCACGGATTATCTATCGGAGTTCAGAAGACAGGGTGGCTATCAATGCGCCTTCGAATGCACCATCAAAACCGTCTGACAGTTTGTTGAAATTAATCTTGCCTCCTCTTATGATGGTGGGGATTACATTGGTTATCATGATTTTCCAACCTCGTGGTCTCTACGTGCTTGCGACTATCGCCATGTCGATTGTGACGTTGGGGATGTCCATTGCTGGCTATATAAAGGGGAGAAAGGATTATCAGAAAGAGCTGAGAGACCGAGAGGGGCTCTATCATGACTATCTGGCTGATAAGGCCAAGGAGTTGGCTGGTCTGACCAAGTCGCAGAAAGATGGTCAGCTCTACCATTATCCTGCTATTGAGACCTTGGTGGATCTGGCAGATAGCTACCACCATCGGATCTATGAGAAGACGCCTCTTCATTTTGATTTCTTGTATTATCGCTTGGGTCTGGGTGAGGTTCCGGTGTCTTATGACTTGTCCTATGCTCAGACAGAACGGTCGGGCAAGCGGGATCCCTTGGAGTTGGAGGGTTTCCAACTCTATGAACAAAACAAGACCATTTCAGATATGCCCATTGTGGCCAATCTGTCCCATGGTCCTGTCGGCTATATTGGTCCGCGTGCCTTGGTGATTGAGCAGCTCCAACTCATGGTCAACCAAATAGCACTTTTCCATTCCTATCATGATGTGCAGTTTATTACCATCATGCCAGAGGAGGAGAAGGAGCAGTGGGATTGGATGCGGTTCTTGCCTCATGCGACCTTGCAGGACATGAATGTGCGTGGCTTCGTCTATAACCAAAGGACCCATGATCAGGTGCTCAACTCGCTCAATCAGATCTTGAAACTGCGCAGGGCTCAAAAGGAAGACAAGTCCAATCGTGAGTCAACCCTCTTCAGCCCTCACTATGTGGTCTTGGTGACGGATGAGAAGTTGATTTTGGACCATGTCATCATGGAGTTCTTCACAGAGGATCCGACGGAGCTGGGCTGTAGCCTGGTCTTTGTGCAGGATGTGCTGTCTTCTCTGTCTGAGAATATCAAGACCATCATTAACATCAAGGATCGAAACACTGGTCAGCTAGTCATGGAGGAAGGTCAGTTGCGTGAGATTGACTTTGCCTTGGACCACTTCCCAGTCGGCTATGATAAGGAGACCTTGGTGCGCCGCTTAGCTCCGCTTAACCACCTACAGAACCTCAAGTCTTCTATCCCTGAAACGGTGACCTTTATGGAGATGTACGGGGCTGAGACCTTTGAGGACTTGGGTGTTGTCAGTCGTTGGGAAAAGCATGCGCCTTATAAGAGTTTGGCGGTGCCTCTGGGTCTTCGTGGCAAGGAGGATATTGTCTATCTGAACTTACATGAAAAGGCTCACGGTCCACACGGTTTGGTGGCAGGTACCACGGGTTCTGGTAAGTCAGAGGTCATCCAGTCTTATATCTTAAGCCTTGCGGTCAATTTCCATCCGCATGATGTGGCCTTCCTCCTCATCGACTACAAGGGTGGGGGCATGGCCAACCTCTTCAAGGACCTGCCTCACTTACTTGGGACCATCACCAACTTGGATGGTGCCCAGTCTATGCGGGCCTTGGTGTCCATCAATGCGGAGCTGAAGCGCCGTCAACGTCTCTTTGCGACCCACGATGTCAACCATATCAATCAATACCAGAAGAAGTACAAGCTGGGTGAGGTAAGTGAGCCCCTGCCCCATCTCTTCTTGATCTCCGATGAGTTTGCGGAGCTCAAGACCAACCAATCTGACTTTATGAAGGAGCTGGTCTCAACTGCTCGTATCGGTCGGAGTTTGGGCATTCACTTGATTTTAGCCACTCAGAAGCCATCTGGGGTGGTGGATGACCAGATCTGGTCCAACTCTCGCTTCAAGCTGGCACTCAAGGTGGCAGATCGGAGCGACTCCATGGAGATGCTTAAGACGCCAGATGCGGCTGAGATTACCCAGGTGGGTCGTGGCTATCTGCAGGTCGGAAACAATGAAGTGTATGAACTCTTCCAGTCTGCCTGGTCTGGGGCTGATTACCAGCCAGATAAGGATGAGCAGGGGATTGAGGATCATACCATCTATGCCATCAATGACATCGGTCAATATGAGATTCTTAACGAAGACCTGTCAGGTTTGGATCAGGCTGAGTCCATCAAGGAGGTTCCGAGTGAGCTTCAAGCTATCGTAAGTAAGCTGAAAGCCTTGACAGAGCGCCTGTCCATCAAGGCCCTGCCGCAACCATGGTTGCCTCCGCTGTCTAAGGAAATCTTCCTGCAAGATCTCCGCCCACAAGGTTTCAAGGACTTGTGGGGACAGGCAAGTGGTTTGGTTGCACGCTTGGGGATGGTTGATATACCAAGTCACCAGAGCCAAGAAGTCTTGGAACATGACTTTGAAAAGGATGGACACATCGCCTTGTTCTCTAGTCCAGGTATGGGGAAATCGACCTTTGTTCAAACCCTAGTGATGGACTTGGCACGCCAACTGACACCGGAGGAGCTACACTTCTATCTATTGGACTTCGGTACCAACGGACTCTTGCCGTTGAGAGATCTGCCTCATACTGCGGATCTATTGATGGCGGAGGATACAGAGAAGTTGACCAAGTTCATGCGTCGGATTAAGGACGAGTTGGCTCAGCGCAAGGCGGCCTTTAGTCGCTATGCCGTCCCAAATCTCACCCTCTATCGACAGGCGAGTGGAGACGAGCTTCCTGTTATCTTCTTGGTTTTGGATAATTTTGATGGTTTGAAAGAGGCAAGCCTTGGAGCTGAAATGGAGACTCTCTTACAAACTCTGGCACGTGAAGGAGCCAGCCTCGGAATCTACCTGGTCCTCACAGCGGGTCGCAGTGGGGCTCTTCGCCCAGGTTTACAAGCCAGTCTGAAAACACGTTTGGCATTGAAATTGACAGATGACGTCGAATCTCGTACCATTGTCGGTCGTCACCAACATGTGATGGAAGAGGTTCCTGGTCGAGGCTTGGTTCATTTGGATGAGGTTGAGGTCTTCCAAGTAGCCCTTCCAGCCTATGCTAAGGACTCCTTTGGTTTGGTGCAGGCTGTACAGGATGAGGCGAAAACCATGGCTGCTTCTTGGACGGGTGCACTACCAGAAGGCATACCAGTCCTGCCTGAGAGCCTGAGTTTTGAAGAGTTTGCGGGACTAGCAAGCGTGCAAGAAGCTGTCGCAGGTGGTGAGCTACCAATCGGACTAGACTTTGAGAATGTGGAAAGTGTTGGTTTGAAGCTTGAAGAGATGAAGAGTCTGACCTACATGTCGGATAACAATGAAGCCTTACAAACTCTGACCATTCATTTGATGAAGGGAATGAACCGATTTGCAGGTGGCCAGTTTAGAATGTTACTGGATGTACATCAAGAGTTTGAAGAATATCAATCAACCTTCTCTACATATGTGGGGGCTGAGCATCTGATTGCTGAAATGGCTATTAAGATGATTGCGGAAATCGAAAAACGCCAAGTTAGTGGGGAACACACAGCGTGGATTATCATGATTACGGATTTTGAGCGTTTTGTCGAATTGACAAAACTGACCATTGAGCAGTGGACAGTTATCTATGAAACCGCTCATAAAGTAGGCATTTATCTGATGATAGGTGGACATTATCCATATCTTGGTACAAGTGTCAATGCCATGCCTAAACTTATCCGTACCAAGACACCTTGGACGCTATTTGCTATGAGAATCTCTGATCAAAGCTTTTTGGAGAAGACTTATAATTCACGGGAACCTTATCTCGATATAGATGAGGTTTATATCCACAACCGCAAACAGTATCAAAAACTTAAGATTAGTAGAGAGAAAGGAGAGTAGGATGGGTCTTATTGAAAGCAATCTACAGAGTGCATCTCATTATGCACAAATGATTATGGATAGTGCCAATCGTATAGAAAGTGGAGGCAAGGGTTCGAAAGATTCTATCTCTACAATCGATGGGAACCGTTTAGCAGGTCCGCTTATTGATCAAGAGCATCGATACGCCCTGCAAATAACAGGTCAGCTAAAAACCTTTGTCTCAAATGTGCAGACCATTGCCTCAAACTTTGAGGCAGTTGACACACGTTTGGCAGGAACGATAGAGGCTGAACTAGGTTCAGCTCTACAAACTCCTAGTAGCGGATTTGATCCATTTAGTCCCTCTCGTTCTTAAGGAAAAGGTGGTGTGTGATGGAAGAACAACGTACGATAGAAGCGATTCAAGCAGATGAAGGTTTAGCCTATGCACAATTGGATCGCCTTCAGGAGGATAGTCGCTTATTAGCAGGGCGTTTGGTCTCCTTCCAATCTGAGTATGAGGATGGTGTCTCTACCATCAAAATCTTAGAGCAAGAGTCCAGTGAACCTGACGTAGCCTCTTTTTATCAAGGCCTTGCGGCTGAAATGGAACGAACCAACCATGCCTTTGAGGAGGGAGTTGGTGATTTACAGGCTCAGTACAAGAAAGAGATGATGGAAACAGAGGCACGTATTGATCGACTGCATAGGGAGAAACAGAATTACTACAGTCAATCAAGAGTCAGTGAAGAAAAAGTAAAGGAGAAACCGAATGGTTAAGATGAATCTACCTAGCTCGGATAATCAGGCGACTTCCATCGGTCGAGTATCGGCTTCTCGGATGGGAGCGTATGAGTCGGCAATGCAGGCTCTGGGCTCTTTTATAGGAGCAGAGGGTCTATCTGGTCAGGCTTATGACAATGCCAAAGACTATGCGGCGAGCACTCTTTTGCCTCTGCTTAAAGCAGCGATTCTCTATGAGGAATCCTTGAGCGAGGCGGTTAAGCGTCTCCCTTCTGACTATCGGGCTACCGAATACCTGGAAGGGAAAAGTCTTGATTCGGATGTATTGGAAGCCGAGTTAGCTCGTTTAGAGTCGGTTGGCATGCGTCTGGATCGATCGATTGATCGAGCTTTGGAGATGGCTGGTGACTATCCCGATTATGAGTGGCATGCCCATTCCATGATGCGTCAGCTCAACCAGGTTATAGACCGTAAGAACAAGGTTCGACGCCAACTTCAAGCCTTGTATGCCTTTGATGGGCGGTCGAGCGGTTTCTTTTCGGGTATAGGAGACCTAGAAACACAGCTTAGTCAAGGGATTTTCCAAGTTGGCAGTGACATGAGTAACTTTTCAGGAAGTTTTCCAAGCGGTCTAAGTCCAGTGTGGGTTTCAGCTGTCAATCAGAAGTGGAACGACCGTGTGAAGCGGATGAGAGATACTTCTAGTCCTGCGGATGAGAGGGAAGCAGCCCAGACTGAAGCGTTTAATACAGTTGTCAATAAGCTTAATAGTGGGAAACAACTTTCTGAGGCTGACATTAATACTATATTAGCCTATGCTTCAACCCATAGAGAAACTGAGTTACCTGATAATGTTGTCAAACTAATCTTAGCAACAACATTATCAGCCTCTGGAGTTGAGGATAGTGACTTAGAAGCAAGTCTTCAAGAAGTTTGGAATCAGTTGAAAGAAAATGTTTCGGTTGGTAGTATTACATACGATATTATTACTTCATCTTTGGAAGAGATAGCAGATAATCCCTCTGCTTCTCTACATGCTATTAATGCTGTTTCAGGAAATCTATCACAGTCCATCGATGACCTTGCTTTACAGGCTAATAATTACTTTAGTGTTCGAACACCGTATGGAAATATACAATATGCTAGCTCGATGGTAGATGACCTTGCGTTTTCTGGTACGCAGGCTGTAACGAATAATGCCATTCGAGCAGGCTCTGTGGTAAATTTTCTATCACGAAATGCTGGGTTAATCAAAACGCTTACAATTGTGTACGATTATGAAAGTCAAGTTAGCGAAGGAACCAGTCGGACAAATGCAGCTATTAAGACAGCTGCACATGTAGGAATTAGTTTTTCTGCTGGAGAAGTTGGAGCTATCGCTGGAGCAAAAATTGGTGCAGCGATTGGTACTGTTGCAATTCCTGGTGTAGGGACTATAACTGGTGCGGTGTTAGGTACTATAGCAGGCTTCGCAATAGGTATAGGGCTATCTATTGTAGGAACAGCCGTATTTGATGCAGTATATGACACTTATATAGGAGAACATGTTGACAATGCAGTAGACAAGGCTAAAGAAATTGTTGAAGATGTCGGTGATGCCGTATCTAGCTGGTTTGGTGGATTAGGTTCTGCCTTCGGTTGATTGGAGTAAGAGGTTATATGAAAATTAATCCAAATAATTATTTTGTAATAGGGGGATTTGGTCAAAAGTCTGTTTTTATTAGTAAAGACTACACGTTGCCTTATTATGTTAGTCAAAAAGACGTAGAGGTTAGAAGTGGTGTGATGAAAGTACCAACTGGTGTGACGTTTGCAACGACGATGTTGATCCGAAGATTGGATTCAAGGAACATGACCCCAAATCCAATTTTTCTGTTAATTGGTTTTGTTTTGGTCTATTTTTCGGTTGAATGGGTTCTTCGACGCTATGCAGAGGAGACACACGATGTTGATGTGTATACTTTTTCAGATGATGAAGCTCTTCTAACATTTGTCAATGAAAATCAAAAGCGTAACAACAAGATGCTGTTGATTCTAATTGTTTTACTCATTTTCACTCTTCTATTCGGATTGCTTTACTTTAAAATAAACTCATTTCTATTCCTTTTATTCTCAGTACTGTCATTTTTTTGCTTTGCGTTATGGTCAAAAAATCAGATTTTCAAGCGTATGTTTATTTTACATAAAATTAAAAAAGAGCTTATTCGATGAAATATTTATCATCTATGACACCTATATAGGAGAGCATGTTGACAATGCAGTAGACAAAGCTAAAGAAATTGTTGAAGATGTCGGCGATGCCGTTTCTGGGTGGTTTAATAATCTCGGTTCTGCAATCGGTTAGAAGGGGTAAATATGAAAGTCAAATTAAGAGATTACCATGTTATTGGTGCAATTGGAAAACGTGCGTTACTAATCCACAAAGATTTACAGAAGCCATTCTATATTGCTACTGAAGAAGATGACACAGAATCAAATGGGTGGAAAATTCCAGCGGGTATGACTTTTGCGGTAACAGTTTTGATTCGAAAAATTTTCAAGCGAGTTTACCACTTTTATTAGTTGGTTTCTTGGTTGTCTTTTTATCAGTCGAATGGATTTATCGAAAATTCCCTCATACTATTTTGGAAGTGGAAGAATATCATTTTGAAAACATATCGCTTGAAGAAGTGTTAATAGATGCTACGAAACGGAATAATACCTTAATAAAATTTTTTATAGTATTTTTACTAGTAACATTGATTTTTGCTATTTTGTATTTAAATATGCATCTATTTATTTTCCTTTTTCTTTCGTTGGGGATGTTCGTTTGTACAGTACTTTTGGCAAAATACCAGATTTTCAAGCGCATGTTTGTTTTACATAAAATCAAAAAGGAGTATATATGATGAAATATTTACCAATTGGAACGGTTGTACAGCTAAATAATGGTCAAGTCAAATTAATGATAGTAAGCCGATTCCCCCTATATGATAATCAAGGAGAAATTGGATATTTCGATTATTCAGGATGCATTTATCCTCAAGGAACAGCTGATAACCAGTTTTATTATTTTAATGAGGAAGATATTAAAACAATTTGGTTTGAAGGCTATGTAGATGGTCAAGAAGAAGAATACCGTAAAATTGCTAGGAATGAAGTTGGTAAGATAACTTATCCTAGATTTACTTTAGAGAATATCAAAAATTAGGTAGCTTTTCAAAGGCTATTCCGATGACGAAGAAAGTCGATTTATGGAGATCTACGGACAATGGGAGTCTGATTTACAAATTCCCCGTAAACAAGTCAAATAAGACTTTGATTTGAAGTAGGACCATTTCGGTGGTTTACTCAAGTTATTTCTATCCAGACAAGATTACCTTGTCTGGATTTTTTGGTATAATGGAAAGGTAATATTCTTCCTTGACACATAAGAAACTTGGCTAGACAAAGAATTGGTCTAAAGCGGAGTCGGTGGTGTAAATTGAGTTTGAATAGCTCTGCTTTTTCTCTGGTTTGAATCAATATGAGTAGCTCTGCTATTTTTCATGTGATAAAGCAAGGAAGGGAAAAGTCTTGATTCGGATGTATTGGAAGCCGAGTTAGCTCGTTTAGAGTCGGTTGGCATGCGTCTGGATCGGTCGATTGATCGAGCTTTGGAGATGGCTGGTGACTATCCCGATTATGAGTGGCATGCCCATTCCATGATGCGTCAGCTCAACCAGGTTATAGACCGTAAGAACAAGGTTCGACGCCAACTTCAAGCCTTGTATGCCTTTGATGGGCGGTCGAGCGGTTTCTTTTCGGGTATAGGAGACCTAGAAACACAGCTTAGTCAAGGGATTACCCAAGTCGGCAGTGACATGAGTAACTTTTTAGGAAGTTTTCCAAGCGGTCTAAGTCCAATGTGGGTTTCAGAGGTCAATCAGAAGTGGAACGACCGTGTGAAGCGGATGAGAGATACTTCTAGTCCTGCAGATTTCAGGAAGTTGGAGGAGAGGGAAGCGGATTATGAATTAGTTAATGCAAAATTCCAATCGGTTTTTGAAAAAGCTCAAAAAGGATTTAGTCTAACAGATGAAGATATTCAAGCGGTTGAAAAATACCTTGAAAAATATCCACAAGCAAAAATCCCGGAACACCTGCAAGATGCAATAATTCGGTTTGAAAAACAAAAAGAAAATCAAATGACAGTCGCGGAAAAAATCGAGGATGCGACTCATGGGGCAGTAACTGATGTAAGTTTAGGTGGATTATCTTACTTGCTTACTAAGGAGAATGGATTGGCGTCAAAAATAGGTTATTCACTAGGGACAATTTTTGATGATGCGGCAGGACCGATTGCCCGTTCTGCTAATGATGCAATTCGCGCTAGTTATACAGGTGCCATTAATACTGTCGGTGATGCAATAGGATCAACAGTCTTTGGAGCAACTATTGGTTCAGTGATCGGTATGGCGCAAGGAGATAGCCCTGGACAGGCAATTGCAAGTTCAGTTATGACAACGACTGTAAGTACAATAATATCAGCTGGAATAGTTGCTGTCATAGGCTTCACTCCTGTTGGTTGGGCTGCAGTTGGTGTAGGTGTTGTAGCAGGGATTGCGAGTTCCTTGTTGTATAATTCGGATTTTATGGGAATGAAAAGCGTTGCTCAAGATTGGGGAGAGAATATGGATGAAACATTTTCTAATATAGGAACTGCATTTAAAAATGTAGAAGATTTTTTGTGGGGAGATTAATAAATACAGTTACCGTATATAAGACAAGGAAAATTAATAATCCCCGTTATCGTGAACTTCAGATAGATGAGGAATATTATTTGATTGATTTGGATGCTAATCCATTATTATGGTTTTTCCCTGGGATTGTAGGTCTTTTCCCAATGAAAGCCCAAAAAATAAATCAAAGAGTAGCTATAAAAGAAAAAAGAGCTTCTCAAGTAAAGGTGACAGTTGGGCTGGTTACTCCTATTGCCACAATGCTCATTTTTAGATTTTTTCCAAAGGATACATTTATTTTTTCGAAGCAAACACTGTTATTGATAATTTTGTTGACATAACTAATTTTGTTTTGTACTAAATTACTAATCAGTCGCATGTTAAAGCTGTCATATGGAGAGAAATATACTTTAAAAATTTACTATTCAAACTTGACATCGTTTTATAAACAGGTTCTCCCGGGGTTGATAGGTTTTTTACTTCTATACTTTTGGTTAGTCAGTGAGTTTCTTCGTACAGGTTCAATTTTGGTATTTTTTACGACTATTGGCTTTAATGCTCTACTTCTTTATTTTCACAACCTTATGCATATGCCATTAGAGGTCAGTAGTGTTGAAATTAAAGAAAATCAGTAGACTATTTATATATTCAATGACAGGCATTAATTTTGGGGCATTCGTTAGAAGTAATTTTCTGTGATTCAATAGGAAAATTGCCCGATTTTACAAATGGTGTCATTCATATTGTTTATATGTACAAAAAATATTTTTGTTACTCAAGATTGTGGAGAGAATATAGATGAAACTTTTTGATATAGAACGGTATTTAAAAATATAGGAAATTTTTTATGAGGAGGTTAGATTATTGAGTGAAAAGATTGATATTGAAAATAGTAATTATATACGATACAAGGTGCTTATTTACAAAAGCAAAAGATACTTGATTGATTTAGATGATAGTTGGTTATATTGTTTTTTTCCATCTTTAATTTGGATAAGACCGATTGTTATCTATGAAATTGATTCAGATAATGAATTTAGAAAAAAGTCAGAGTTATCCAAAAAGGGATGGTTTGGATTGACAATAATAATTGCCTCTCTCACCTCTGCTTTTTTTACAAGACTTTTACCTGAAAACTTTTATGAAGTGGTATATATTGATAATGTGATAATAACAATAGGTGTGTTTGTCTTGCTACACGTGGTTGCTTTTTCTCTAAAATATTTTCAACGGCAAAAGGATGCAAAATTAGGAAAAAATAGAAAAATCGTACAATTTCGTTACAATCAAGCAATAATTCGTTCATACTATTTGCAACGATTATTTGGATTTGTCATACTTTTTACAATTTACGGCTATTTTCTACATTGGTTTATTACAAAGGGCAACTTGTTGGTAGGAGTCTTGATTGCTCTTGGTACAATCTTCTATTATTTTTTAAATAATATAATTGTTCCGATCAAGCCGATAGATGATATTGATTTTATAAAAGAATAAAGGAAGTAGCAATTTAATTTGAGAGACCTAGAACAAAACTACATTATTACAAAAATTAGAAATCTTCGCTATCGTCAGCTTCAAATCGGGAATGAGTACTATCTCTTGGATTTAGATACACATATCTGGACTTGGCTTGTCCCTGCAAGCGTTTGGTGGTTTCCTATGAGGGCTTATCGATTACAAGGACCAAAATCTTTTGTTGGTAAAAAACAGCCGAGTATTTCTCCTTATCTAGTTTCATCGCTAGTTGCTATCATTTTTACACGTTTTCCTTTAGGACATACAATTGAAAACCAGTTTTTTGCGATTTCAATTGTGCTAGGGGGATGCTTGCTACTATTTTTAGCGAGACTGGTATGGAGTAAGCAACAAGTAGTGAATATTGCTGATGTGAAGACTGTTCGTATAGATTTTTCTAAGTCCTCAAGACTTAACTATTTAAAAAGGATGGTATTTCCAATCTTATTTTTATTCACATTACTATTTGTTGGCGCATATTATTTTTTAATGGGAGAGCTACTTGGTATCGTTGTCGTTTTTATTTTATTTTTAATGCTACTGAATACGAGCGGTGCTTCAGTGGTGCCTGATGACATTGAGAAGATAACATTTATTTATTAAGGCAAACAATTAGCAGTATTGTCTACTTGAAAGAAGGTGGGCAAAAAATGATGATATTAAACCGTGGAGCAATAGTTGATTTGGGTGAGGGACAGGTATATTTTGATTACTCTGCTTGTGCGTATCCAGTGGGGTTCAGTCCGGAGAAAATTTTTTATTTTAATGAAGAGAATATTGATAAAGTTATTTTTGAAGGATACCAAGATGAGGATGAGGAGAGATTTAGAGAGCTTTATGATAATTGGTTTAAGCAAAATGGAGGGAAGCTTGAAAAAGGGACGGTTAGAAAGCAAATCTAACAAATAATTTCTTAATTTTGAGGTAAGTAGAGGTGTGTTTCTTTATCTAATGCATAGGTAGCTTGTCCTAGCTTATTATTTTAGTCTATACATAAAATTATAAAAACATCACAATAGTAATTCTTTGGATGACTATGACTTGTTATGGTGCTATAGATAATAATCTACCTAAGATATTTCTATCCAGACAGGATTACCTTGTCTGGATTTTTGGTATAATGGAAAGGTAATATTCTTCCTTGATACATAAGAAGCAAAGATAGACTTGGTCTAAAGCGGAGCTGGAGGATGAGATGGAACTAGAATCGCTTTACTTTATTTCTATTTCGAAACGATGTAAACAGCTCTGCTTTTTTTCAAAAACCACAAGAAAGGTATGAAGCCATCTGGTGTGGTGGATGACCAGATCTGGTCCAACTCTCGCTTCAAGCTGGCACTCAAGGTGGCGGATCGGAGTGACTCTATGGAGATGCTTAAGACCCCAGATGCGGCTGAGATTACCCAGGTGGGGCGTGGCTATCTGCAGGTCGGAAACAATGAAGTCTATGAACTCTTCCAGTCTGCCTGGTCTGGGGCTGATTACCAGCCAGATAAGGATGAGCAGGGGATTGAGGACCATACCATCTATGCCATCAATGACATCGGTCAATATGAGATTCTCAACGAAGACCTGTCTGGACTGGATCAGGCTGAGTCCATCAAGGAGGTTCCGAGTGAGCTTCAGGCTATTGTTGGGAAGCTGAAAGCCTTGACAGAGCGCCTGTCCATCAAGGCCCTGCCGCAACCATGGTTGCCTCCGCTTTCTAAGGAAATCTTCCTGCAAGATCTACGACCACAAGGTTTCAAGGACTTGTGGGGACAGGCAAGTGGTCTGGTTGCACGCTTGGGGATGGTGGATATTCCAAGTCGCCAGAGCCAAGAAGTCTTGGAACATGACTTTGAAAAGGATGGACACATCGCCCTCTTCTCTAGTCCGGGTATGGGGAAATCGACCTTTGTTCAAACGGTATTGGTTGATTTGTTCCGACAAAACAATCCAGATCGTCTTCACGCTTATCTGCTCGATTTTGGGACCAATGGATTATTGGCTCTAAATGATTATCCACATGTTGCGGAGTATTTCTTGGTTGAAGAGACTGAAAAATTACAGAAGTTGATAAAACGACTGCAAGATGAAATACGAGAAAGAAGGAAATTGTTCACAAATTCCTCCGTTCATAATATCGAAATGTATCGCAAGTTAGGAGATAGGAAGTTAGCTGATATTGTTATTGCGGTGGACAGCTATGATGGTCTTAAAGGTTCGGAAGTCGAAGTGGCAATCGATACCTTGCTTCAAACTCTTGCAAGAGATGGAATGGGACTTGGGATCTATTTGATCCTAACAGCTAGTCGAACAGGGGCGCTCAAAAACAATTTATATAGTAATTTTAAACGAAGA
The DNA here is from genome assembly GCF_044427045.1 of Streptococcus sp. 2022WUSS135. NCBI lineage: Bacteria > Bacillati > Bacillota > Bacilli > Lactobacillales > Streptococcaceae > Streptococcus > Streptococcus sp. 2022WUSS135. The sequence continues at coordinate 90,513 of NZ_JAOTGL010000002.1, read as the reverse complement.
ATAGCCCTGAAAATGAATGATGATAGTGAAGCGCGAGCAATCGTTGGCAGAACTGCTTTGGTTATTGAAGATGTGCCGGGTAGAGGGCTTATTCAAGTGGATGATCCTGAGTTGATTCAGTTAGCAATGCCGGCTAAAGGTGAGAATGGTCTCGAGATGATCGAAGCATTACGTCATGAATCCCAAGAAATGGCTAAGAATTGGGATGGAGCATTACCTCAAGGCGTTGTCATTGTTCCAGAGGTTCTTGATGAACAGACATTTTTACAAATGGTGGAGACAGAGAAGGCAATCGCTTCAGATTTTATTCCGATTGGTTTAGAATTTGAAGAGGTACACACAATCTCGTTGCCGATTTCTAAGTTAAAACATCTATTGATTTTGACAGAAAAGGAACAGCATAAATTAGTAGCGGTTCGCCATCTTTTAAATATGCTTTGGCATGTTCGAAAGGGGCAGTCTGTGACGCTGTTTGATGTGACAGATGAATATGGCCGATTTGCTGGGAAAGTGAGTCAATATTATTCTTCTTCTGAACTAACTGAAAATGTAGTGGAAGAGTTGAAAATGAGAGTTTTACATGCTCGTAAACAAAAAGAACAATTGAATGAATTTGTCATCATCAGTGATTTACCAGTCTTTATGACAGTTGATGGCATGTCAGATAATGATTTTGCACTTCTGTATGAAGAGGGACAGCGTGTTGGTTTGCACTTGATTGTTGTAGCTAACAAGACTTACATGTCGCTTTCGAGTGGTATTCAACGCTTGATTAAACAAAAATTGGATACGGTACTGATCGCGATGAAGATGAGCAACCCGTCGGTGGTGGCACGAAGCGAGGTTGGACGGGAGGCAGAGTTGGCCATCGATGAGGTATACCTCCACTATCAAGACCAACAAATCAAGTTGAAAATTACCAAAGAAATAGAATAGGAGAGTAGGATGCAAAAAGAAAAAATGACAGTAGAAGAGTTTTTACAACTGAAGAAGGATGCTCAGGTATCCTTGATTCTGTTTATTGTTTTTGGGCTGGTCTTGTTTTCAAGTATGCTTTATATTACAGCGATTGGTGCAAGAACACAAATGTACAATTCTATAGGGATTACAGTGTTTTTATCTGTGGCCATGACAGCTTTTAGACCCTATTTTTTACCCAAAAATATCTTAGAGAAAAAACAACCTGAGTTGAAGCAGTATTCGACAAAGGGCTACTCAGTTTCTAGTGCCTTTCTAAAAAGGGTTTTTCTAGTTTATTCGGTTGCGATTATTGTGGTTGTTTTCGGTTTTGCCTCTGCCTACGCAACTCGGGTTGAGACCATCCTTCCCGATGATACCTTACCAAGTCTGGAACAGAAGTCTATTATCGAGCAAAAATTGGAGGGCAACAGTAATGAGTGATGAGTATTTGCTTAGTTGTATTACCAATAGTCGTGAAAAGCTTGCAAAGTATAAACGCGTAAGGAATACTATTATGAGTCATAATCTTCATACTCAACGTAGCCTATCTGGTCTCCAATCCTACATTGAGCATTGTCAGAAGGTCATTGATAGGATTGATAGTCAGGAAAGTTACGGGGATGACTTTACAGAAAAAGTTATCAATCTTACTTTCCAGTATGCCCCATCAGATAACGGTCTTGCTTTCCTTGTGCAAGTTCAAAAAGTACTACAGCCGACAGATATTCGTTTGAAGGTTGTTGTGCCAGAATAGTGTTTTAAGTCCAGACAGGGTCAACTTGTCTGGACTTTTTGGTATAATGGAAGGGTAGAAATATTCTTCATTTGTACATAAACGGTTTGGCTAGGCTTGATTTAAAGCGGAGCTGATATGGGAGTAAGTTTAGAATTTCTCCCATACTTCGCTCTAGGAAAAGATGAGCAGCTCTGCTATTTACCACTCCGCCAGACCGACCAGCTAACGGATAAACAAATCAAAGAGTTGGAGTCCAAGAGTGATGCGGAGTTGGTTCAGGAGTTCTATCCGACTCTGGAGTCAGACTATAGTCAAATAAAAAATAGTACCTGGCAGGAGGAGAACAAGGAAGCGCTGGGCTGGGTAGATACTGGTCTCAAATTTCTAGCAATAGCGGCACTTACAGCTGGAACTCTTATGACAGGAGGAGCCGCCCTTCCGCTTGCGCTAGCAGGTGGAGCTTACCTCGTTGCGGATGGGGCTCACTCTGCGATTACCGGCAACACCTTGATTACTGGGACTCAGTTGAACACGGAAGAGCGTATCTGGGCTGGAGCTGAGGCTGTTGTGACATTGGCTACTCTCGGTAGCTTTGCGGCAGGTCAGAGTGCCTTGCGAGCGGGTAAACAAATCCCGACCACCGTTCAGACTATTGGTAAGTTGGCTGGCTATGCGGATGAGGGTGTGGAACTTGGACAATTGGCATCTGGTATCCTTAGTGGAGACGGTACGAATGCGACCTTGAATTACATTGGAGGTAAAGCATTTGAAGGCATTGTAGAGGGCTCTGTTAAGGGACTCCAAAGCCAACTTTCTCACATTGAAGTCTCAAGCCCAAGCCAAATTCAGTTCAACGCTCGTCAGGGTCAGGACTTTGTGGACTTACAAACGGTTGAGTTTGGTAAAATCGCCAGCAAGGTCGAGAACAACATCACGATCAAGATGACGGTTGATGGCGTGGAGCAGAAAATCCGAGTTGATGCGATTGGCTTTGATGAGGCAGGTAATATCCGCATTCAGGAATACACAACTGCTCAGAATGGTTTGAAAATCAGTCGCCAGAACCTCTTGGAAGACCTGTCCAAGTACGGCGGCACCATTGTCGGATCAGGCAAGGGCGACTTTGTGGGTGGTGTTGAGATACCTAAGGGCACACGGATTGATGTCGTGTCGCAGAAGACGGGGAATGTGACGATTGGAGGAGACGGCTTCTCGCCAGAGTAGGAGAAGGTTCGCCAGAGTTTTCCGAATCCTAATTTAGAGCAGTCAATAATAGACGACATCGTCACCATTAAGGTAGATTCTGAGAACGGTGAATTTAGGCCAAATCCCGAGAATTATCTTGGTTCTGAATATATTGAAAGTCATAATGCCAGATTTGAGAATGGTGTTGCTGCGTTTGCCAGAGATACCTCTAATTTAGAACGCTTTGGCCAATTCGGGCGTGATGATGGAGCTTTTGTTTTTCCTAAAGATGTAGCAGAGGCTATGGTTAGGGAAGCAGATGGGAATCCGCGTGTTCTTGAAAAATTATTGGGGCTAGATGAAGGAAGTCTTGGTGAATACCCCATTATGATAGAACCGAGGGAGGTCTCTAATTTGAGAATTCCAAGTGGTAATGAGGGAGGCTCAAAAGATAATATACAATGGCATCCAGGTGGCTTAACCTATCCTGGAGGAGTTCCAGAAGCTGTAATAGACCCTGTGCCGACAGACGCACTAAATATAACTAAATTGTGGTGATAAGGAGGAATTATGGAACTAGTTCATATTAGTAAGAAAGATATCTTGGAAATTTACAAAGATGAAGATAAGTATATCTTAAAATATCCTACATTTAATATCACTATGCCGGAGGTTGTTAAAGAGGTTTCTAAGGAAGCGGTAGATAGTTATCTAGCCGGTGAGCATACTGGTGAAGAGTTGATGACTTATGCTAATTATGGTTTTTGGAAACCCAAAAATCATCTTACTCAAGAAGAATCAAATCGTAATTTTTTGAGGAACCATCCACAGTTGATTTTCAAAAATATTGAAAACAATCGCAGGCTTTTTTCCAAAGAGGAATTTGAAGGACTTTTGGCTAAAGCTCATGAGTTATCAAGACCAAAAGTATTATTGGAGGTAACCACCATTGATTCTCTCGGTATTGTGGATGGTCATCTTGAATTATTACTAGCAGATGGAAACGCATGGCTTCCTGATACTGAACAAGACCACTTGCTCAAACTCCAAGAAAAGCTGAACAACTACATCCACTTTATCGAAAGTAAGCAGTATGTGGACAGCTACGGGGATGACTTTACAGAAAAAGTTATCAATCTGACTTTTCAGTATGCCCCATCAGACAATGGCCTTGCTTTCCTTGTACAAGTTCAAAAAGTACTACAGCCGACAGATATTTGTTTGAAGGTTGTTGTGCCAGAGTAGAGTTTTAATTCCAGACAAGATTACCTTGTCTGGATTTTTTGGTTAGTGGAAGCATAAAAAAATTCACTGGATTAGTCCAGTGAAATAGGGATATAGAACTCTAAGGGTACAGCTATTTATTTCATGTTTTTCAAGACTTTCTCAAAACTCTCCGACCGTGCTTCTACGCTGATTTCTTCGAGTGTCAGCGGGTGCGTTAAGCTGAGTTTTTGGGCATGGAGCATGAGGCGAGGTGCTGCGACTCGACTGTAAAGAGGGTCACCGATTAGGGCGTGGCCATGATGGGACAAATGTACCCGAATCTGATGTGTCCGCCCTGTCTGAAGGCGACAGGAAACGAGACTGTTTTTGCCAAGGCTCTTCAAGAGATGGACCTGGGTCAAAGCGGCCTGTCCCTTGCGGTTGTCGACCACCCGCTTTCTGCGGTCGTGTCGGTCCCGTCCGATTTTATCAGTGATAGTCCAGTCTGTCTTTCTTAGCTGCCCTTGGCAGAGGGCCAGATAGTCACGGTAGATGACCTTGTCCTCCAAAAGCCGATTGAGAATGGGCAGGATAAAGGGATTTTTAGCAAAGAGAATGGCTCCGCTGGTTTCCATATCCAGCCTGTGGACCACATAGCAGGTCTGACCGACATAGGCAGATACATGGTTGAGCAGGGCGATTTCCGTAGGATCATTGCCGTGGGTTTTCATGCCTTCGAGCTTGTTGACGATAATCAAATGTTCATCTTGATAGAGTTCCTCCACCAAGTCTGCCTGTCCCAGAGGAATACTTTTTTCAGGATAGTCTTCCTGGTCAAAGGTCAGCTCGAGCAGGTCGCCTGCAGCAATCGGACTCTGCCAGTTTATCAGCTCACCGTTGACACGGACATGCTTCTTGGTACGGAGGAAGTGGCGGATTTTTCTAGGAATGAGAAAATAATCTTCCAAGACTTCCTTGACAGTCAGCTGGGGAAAGGCTTGGGGAATGCGAATGTTAATTTTCATCTTATAGGCTGGTTGAGTGCTTGGGTTGCACTTTTTCATTTGGATTGAGGTAGTTCATAGCATTGTTAACAGCGGTTGGGGCTTCGCCCAGTCCAGTCGCAATCAGGTCAACCTTGCCCTCGTAGAAGCAACAGTCACCGATAGCATAGATACCAGGAACAGAGGTTTCTTGCTTGCTGTTGACCACGATGCGGTGGCGATTGAGTTCCAATCCCCATTCTTTCAGCGTGCCGACAGATGATTTGAAACCGTAGTTGACAAAGAGGTGATCGAAAGACAGGCTGAGCTTGTCCTCGCTCTTAACCTTGTCAAAATGAATCTCAGAAGCTCTGCTATTTTTCCCAGAAAGCCCTTTAGGAACAAAAGGTGTGTGGATGCTGACGCTGGACTGCTTGAGCTCCTCCACGCTGTGCTCAAGGGCTCGGAAGTTGTCGCGACGGTGGACGATGTGAGTGGTCTTGGCGATTTTTTCAAAGGCCAGGGACCAATCGACCGCAGAGTCACCGCCACCCAAGACGACGATGTCCTTGTCGGCATACTGCTGGATATTGGATACGTGGTAGTGGACGTTGTCAAAGCTGTCAGCACCGTCAATCTCCAGTGGACGTGGCTTGAAGGCACCGCCACCCATAGCGATAATCAGGGTCTTGGTCTGGTGGCTACCTTTGTTAGTCGTCAGGGAAATGACCTCTCCTGGCTCAATAGCAATCAGGGTTTCATTGAGGCAGATCGTAGTGTCAAATGGAGCCAGTTGAGCGAGGAGGTTGTCGGTCAACTCCTGTCCTGTCAGGCTTGGAAAGGCGGGAATGTCTAAAATAGCCTTCTCAGGATAGAGAATGGCAGGCTGGCCACCCAGTTGGGGAAGGGAGTCAATGATTTTGACCTTAGCTTGACGGAGGTGGGCGTAGAAGGCAGCGAAGAGACCGACTGGTCCGCCACCGATGATGGTAATGTCATATACTTGTGTCATGGGAATCCTCTTCTTTGTTCAGAATGACCCTATTTTATCATATTTTTGGAAAAAATTCCCTGTCTGTTGTCACAAGTTATCGCAGGCTTTTTTCTGCTAGTTTTTACGAAATGGTGTATAATGGTACAAAATTCACTAGAAAGAGGTAAAGTATGGACGATTTGCAACATCAGCCGATTGAAGTTCCAGAAGATTTCCAAATTAATCATGAAGACCGACCTAGCCGTCGCCGCAGGGGAAATCGTGGCTCTGTTGATAAACCAAAGAAAAAATCACGTATTCCGGAGCCGATTCGTAAATTTTGGCGCCGTTACCAACTGACTAAAATTTTAATCATTTTAATGGTCCTGACAGTTCTTACAGTAGGTGGCTATCTATTTTTCCTTGCAAAGACAGCTAATGTTGGTGATTTACAGCAGGCGCTAAAAGCTACAACGATTATTTACGATAAAGATGGTGCGGAAGCTGGGACATTGTCAGGTCAGAAGGGGACCTATGTAGAGCTGGATGCTGTCTCCGATAATTTAGAGAATGCTGTCATCGCTACAGAAGATCGGAGCTTCTACGAAAATTCAGGTATTAATTACCAGCGGACCATTTTAGCGGTCTTGACCCTTGGGAAATCAGGTGGTGGCTCGACCATTACGCAGCAATTGGCAAAAAATGCCTTTCTAACTCAGGATCAGACCATCAGTCGAAAGGCTCGAGAATTCTTTTTGGCTCTGGAAATCAATAAAAAGTACAGCAAGCAAGAAATTTTGACTATGTATCTCAATAACGCCTATTTTGGGAATGGTGTTTGGGGAGTGGAAGATGCAAGCCAAAAGTACTTCGGTATTCCAGCCAGCGATCTTACTCTTGAGCAAGCGGCCGTCATTGCAGGTATGCTCAAGGGACCTGAGATTTATAATCCTTATTATTCTCTAGAAAATGCAGTTAATCGTCGGGATACAGTCCTGCAAAACATGGTCAATGCTGGTTATATTGATCAAGCGACTGCAGATGCAGGTTTCCAAGTAGACCTAGCCAGTCAGCTTTCAGATACCTATACAGGGAAACAAAGCAATTATTCCTATCCATCCTATTTTGATGCTGTGATTGCTGAGGCAATTGAGCGATACGGACTGAAAGAATCAGACATTATTAATAACGGCTATAGGATTTACACAGAGATGGATCAAAATTCTCAAGCCAGCATGCAGGTGATTTTTAATGATGAGACCATGTTCCCGACATCAAGTTTTGATGGTACCCACGCTCAGGCTGCCAGCGTAGCTCTTGATCCTACGACTGGTGGAGTCCGCGCCTTGGTTGGCCGAGTCAATAGTTCAGAGGATGCGGTCTTTCGGACCTTCAACTTTGCGACACAAGCCAAGCGCAGTCCTGGTTCAACAATCAAGCCTCTTGTTGCCTATGCTCCAGCAGTAGCGGCGGGCTGGTCGATTGATATGGCTCTGGATAACCATACAGAAACCTACGGCGATTACACCTTGCACAACTATGATTATTCGACTTCTGATACCATTCCAATGTATCAAGCTTTGGCTCTCTCTTACAATTTACCAGTAGCTTATATAGTGAACACCTTGGGGATTGACAAAGCCTTCGAGTATGGACAAAAGTTTGGGCTTGATATGGAAAATGTCGAGAAAGTTTTGGGTGTTTCAATTGGTTCTGGAGTGGAGACTAATCCTCTGCAAATGGCCCAGGCTTACGCTGCTTTTGCGAATAAGGGTGTGATGAAGGATGCCCACCTTATCACTCGTATTGAAACGGCTAGTGGAAAGGTTTTAGCAGAGCATCGAGAAACAAGTACCAAGGTGATTGACCGTTCTGTCGCAGATAAGATGACGGCAATGATGCTTGGAACCTATACCAATGGTACGGGAGTGACAGCAGATGCAGCCAATTATCATATCGCTGGGAAAACAGGAACAACCGAAACGAGTTTTGATGTCAACCTCGTCAATGACCAGTGGCATATTGCCTACACACCTGATTTGGTCATCAGTCAGTGGGTTGGTTTTGAGCAGACAGATGAAAATCATTATATAGATAGCAGTAGCTACTGGAAGGCTCCGTCGGTCTTCCAGACTGTGGCCAATTCAATCTTGCCATATACTGCAGGAACTAAGTTCGAAGTAGAAAACGCCTATGCACAAAATGGTATTGTAGAAGTAGCTCCAGATGAAGCTACGCAAACTGAATCAAGCCTTGGTCAAGAACAGGTACAAGAAATTTCAGATCAGGCGAAAAACTTGATTGAGCAAACTAAACAAAATCTAATCGATGCCAAGTTGCCAGAACGAGCAAAAACCTTGTGGGATAACATTACGTCTTGGTTTGGAGAGTTGTCAAATCCATAAAAACATGGTAGAATGAAAAGGATGGAGGGCTTTATGGCACTAAAAAAAGCAAGCCTAGCCTGTACTGTTTGTGGTTCTCGAAACTATTCAATCAGCCTTTCGAGCAATCCCAAGCCAACACGGTTAGAAGTAAATAAATTTTGTAAACACTGTGGACAATACACTGTTCACAAGGAAACCAGATAGGAGTCACGCATGAAATTTATCAAAGACATTATCCGCATTTTAAAAGATACGTCTTGGCCAACTCGTAAGCAGAGCTGGACGGATTTCGTGTCTGTAGTGGAATATACTGCCTTTTTCGTAGCGGTGGTTTACCTCTTTGACTTGATTTTGTCACGAGGAATCATGAGCTTAATCAATCTTTTCTAGAAAATACTTGCCATTTGTAAAATGGAAGTGATATAATAAGGAAAAGCGAAAGCCTTCGGGCTTTTTTTAGCGTCTAAAAATTCCGTGTTTCCAAAGAAAGGAAGTAACAATGTACGATAGTTTTGATAAAGGCTGGTTTGTTTTACAGACCTACTCAGGATATGAAAATAAAGTGAAGGAAAACTTGCTCCAACGTGCCCACACTTATAACATGTTGGAAAACATCCTTCGTGTAGAAATTCCAACTCAGACTGTTCAGGTTGAAAAGAACGGTGAGGTCAAGGAAGTAGAAGAAAACCGTTTCCCTGGTTATGTTTTGGTTGAAATGGTTATGACCGATGAAGCTTGGTTTGTGGTTCGTAACACGCCAAACGTTACAGGTTTCGTGGGTTCACACGGTAACCGTTCAAAACCAACTCCACTTTTGGAAGAAGAAATCCGTCAAATCTTGGTGTCTATGGGACAAACCGTTCAAGAATTTGATATTGATGTCAAAGTTGGCGATACTGTTCGTATCATCGATGGTGCCTTCACAGACTATACAGGTAAAATTACAGAAATCGACAACAACAAGGTTAAGATGGTTATCTCTATGTTTGGTAATGATACCATTGCAGAGGTTAACTTGAGCCAGATTGCTGAGTTGTAATAAGTTGTTAAAGCGCAGGGAAACCTGTGCTTTTTCTTGATTTTGAGGCTGACTCAAAAAAAACTTGCCAAAGATTTAAAAATTTTATAGAATTAGGTATACCTAACTTATAAATTAATCAATATTAAAAAACGGAGGTTTTATGAAACAGAAGTGGTCTCAAATTGAGAATAAACAACGCTTTAGTATCAAGAAGTTAAGTGTCGGTGTGGCATCGGTATCAATAGGATTTTTTATCACGGGTGTTCCGATGGCTCATGCAGATACTAGTGGAGAAGGATTGGAGTCTACGGTTGCGGTCACAACGGATATGGACAGCAAGCAAGATTCTGCGGTAGAGAAAAAAGAAGATGGGTCATTATCAGATGAGTCAGTTAAAACGGAGCCGGTGGATGAACCAGTTGCTGAAGAGGGAGCTGTCGAAGAAGTGGTAGATACAGAGGCGGGTGAAGAATCAGGTCTTCTCACAGATCGAGTTGCGACCGAGATAAAAACTACAGCTGGTAAGACAACAGAAGAGTCAAGGGAAAAAGAAGACATTAGCGTAAAAGAAGCTAGTGCTCCTCAAACAATCCCGCAAGAATCACAGCTTGAGTCAGAAGAGGTGACAACAGGGCGCTATATTTTACAATTTTCCGAAGAGAACCGAAATCTTGTATTGGATAAATTAAAGAAAATTGATGGCGTTAAAATTGTTCATGAGTATAAGGAGGTTTTAACGGGAGCATCTGTAGAGGTAGGGAAAGAAAGTTTGTCTGATGTGAAGGCAATTACCGAATTAACCTCTTTAGAAGAGAGTCGCCGTATCCGACCGACTCTTCATACTGCTAAACAGCTGGTTGGTGCCTTAAAAGCAAGTTCTAAATATCAGACAGATGGTCGCGGAATGGTGATTGCAGTCATTGACTCCGGTTTGGATATTAAGCACAAAGACATGAGGTTGGATGATGGTGTCATTCCTAAAATCAAGGACATTACTCCATCTACGACAGGAACATACACACTGAAAGTTCCCCATGGCTATAATTATGTATCTGGTAACGATAATCTTTACGATGATACCCACGAACCACATGGTATGCACATAGCAGGAACTCTGGCTGGAAATGCAACAGATGAAGAAGTTGCGTCTAAAAAGGGAGTTGATGGGATTGCTCCTAACGCACAACTGCTAGTCTACAAGATTTTTTCAAATGACCCTAAAAATTATAAAGCTGAGACGGAGGATGCTGCCTATGCTGCCATTGAAGATGCTATCAAACACGGGGCAGATGTCATCAGCTTGAGTGTTGGTTATTATGATAGTGGGCTGCCAGGGAACGCTTACTACACGATTGCTAAGAGGGCAGCAGAAAAGGGGATTATCATTACAGCGGCTATTGGTAATGCTGGAGCTTCTTCCTCAGACACATCTTTTGACTTGCATACAAATAATGCCTTGGGAGCTGTGGATACGGCAACAACAGTTGGCGTAGCAGCGACTCCCGCAGTTATCGCGGTTGGATCGGCGAGAAATACCCATCTTGTTCAACGCGAATTTATGCTGAATGGGCAGTCTTTTGGCTACTATCCTATTGGCTATACAACGCTTACAGAGGGAAAATATGAATTTGTAGATGCTGGAAATGGTCATTGGGAAGAAGTGCAGAGGCTTGATTTGGCTGGTAAAGTCGCGGTTATCAAAAAAGATAAGTTTGACTTGAAAGATGCTGTTCGTAATTTGAAATTCAAGGATGTTGCTGGAATTATTGTGATAAACACAGATCAGGGATGGAATAAGGATTATTATAGGACCCATCAGTTATTGGTAGATGATAAGACTTTGCTTTCCTACTCCTCTATCTGGGGAATTAGTCTTAGCGGGGAAGATGGAAGGCGATTATTAGAAGTTGCCAACCAATCGCAAGGCAACACTGGTTTGGTCCTCAGGCCTATAATTGGAATGAAGAAGTTGATTGAAGTACCGACGGTATCAGGCTTTTCTAGTTGGGGGCCTACGGTCAACTTAGAATTGAAGCCAGAGATTGTGGCACCAGGAGAGGATGTTTATGCAACCTTGAATGACAATCGTTATGGCTCCATGTCGGGGACTTCGATGGCTTCGCCAATTGTGGCGGGTGCCAGTGCACTTTTATTGCCGCGGATTCGCCAAATGACACCACCAGAAGGCATGACTAGGATGGATTTGCTGAGAATCATTTTGATGAATACTGCTACCCCTTTGGTTGATGTTCTAGATTCATCTGGGCATGCTTTGGAAAATTCTCCGAGACAACAAGGCGCTGGTCTGTTGCAGATTGATAGAGCCTTTGAAACAGATGTGATTCTTCACCACCGTCTAAAAGGAGGGGTGGAATTAAAAGAAATAGGGCGTGAGACAGAATTTGAGGTAACCTTGGAAAATCTGGGAAACCAACAAAGAAGCTTTGCTATTTCAGCTGGGAAAGTATTGACTAGTCAAGATGTTCCTGTTGATAGAATAGGACGTTCTGGAAAAGTAGTTAAAGAGATTCATGCGGCAGAAATCAGGGGTTCGAGTATTCATCTTTCTGAGCAATCCATTCAACTGGGTCCGAAAGAGAAGAAAACTATTCGTCTGAGATTGGATGCAGGAGAAGCGAAAGACCAGTTTGCAGAAGGGTATATTTACTTCAAGTCATTGACGGAAGGGCAGTCGGACATCAGTATTCCTTATTTTGGCTTTGTGGGTGACTGGTCAAAAGAAAGGATTGTTGATGCACCGGCTTGGGAAACCAGTTCTAAATTGAAACTGACCTCGGTTTTATCTAGCTATAAACACAATAAGTCTGGGCGTTATATTGAACTTGGGCGTGAAAAGATTCAAGATAATCAATCGCCTCTAAATCCAGACAATATCGCGATTCAAAACCAGCATTCGGATAGTCAGATTGGGAATGCCTTTGTTCGATTTGCGCTATTGAGGGATATTACCAACTATGATTTGGATATTGTAAAAGAAGCTACAGAAGATGCTCCTGTTTTGAGGCGGATTGATACAGGAACCATGCTGTCTCGTGTTCGCTATGTAGATTATTTTGAAAGTCTTTCGGAGTATTCCAAACTTCGTACTCCGATAGAATTGCACCGTTGGGATGGGAAAGTGTACGATGCAAGCAAGGATGAAAATATACCAGCGCCGGAAGGACAATATTTCTTTAGATTGCGGGTAAAAAATAAAGAAAATGGGGCCTATCAGTATACCTATCTGCCAGTCAAAATTGATAATCAAAAGCCAGAAATTGTCGCGATTGATACCAATCGTCTAACCAGCCATAGAGAACTGGTCGTCACAGCCAAGGATAATAATAAAGTTTGGGAGGTTCGAGCTAATCTAAATGGAGAAGATCTTCTTGTTGAAAAGGTTGTAGATGATGCAGGTCAACTACATTACCATCTCAAAGAAGTGGAACTGCCACTCGATGCTAAAAATCATCTCCGTGTTGAGGTGATGGATATAGCGGGTAATGTGGTTGCTGTTGAAAAAGACTTAGTGGTGCCTGTAATCCAGTTTAAAAATTTGGAAGATTTGACGGCAATTCGCAGTAAGAAAACTGTAGAAATTAAAGCGAACGTCTCAACGCAAGTTTCCGATGTGCAGGCTAACTTGGATGCTCAGGCTGTGAATTACTCTCTTGAGAATGGTCAACTATCTCTCCAGATTCCAGAGCAATCAGATGGACGCCATAGTTTTGAATTAATCTTGAAAGATAAGGATGGCAAGCTTATTTACACTAAAGCCTTGAATTATTTGGTAGATAATGAAAAGCCGACGATTGATCTTGATATTGATATTGAAAAAGATGAAGAGGCTGAAGAGGTTATCCATATTGGTAAAAACGGACGCTTTACATTGAAGGGGAAAGTGAGTGATAATGTTAGTCTTCCTAAGGACATCAAACTTTACTATTCCAATCTAGACATTGGTAAGGGAGAGCTGAAAATCATAGATGTAAAAGAAGACGGCAGTTTTGAGCAAGACTTCTTTAAATCTGATTTTCCTAGAGCCATCATGTTAACTGCGGTAGATGAGAAGGGCAATAAATTAAAGGACCTTCGTATCAATACAAGTCCAGAGAGTCTGGATGAGGAGGAGGAAACAGAAGTTCCGATTACTGTCAATAACTGGTTGATTGACCCGATTCGTTTCAATAAAGAAAGTCTTGGTCGTGAGCTAGATAGCGGGTTGGTCGACTTCAAAAAGCAAGAAGATGGAACTTATCTATTTACATTTGAAATAGAAGCAGAAACGAATCAAGCTCATTCTGTACGCATCAATGGTGGCGAAAAACGCTATTTTGAGGATGGTAAGTTGACCTATCCAGTTACCCTGATTGAAGAGGGAAATGTTGTGGATATAAGTGTGTACAATGAGGCAGATGAGTTGACTTACACGAAGAAATATCAGATGTTGGTTGATACAGAAAACCCTGTTTTACAGCTGGAAAATGAGGTGCTACCATTGGAAAGACAGGTAGTGGATAGTGAAGAAGATGAAGACGAGGAAAATCAGTATGCAGGAGTTCTCCTAGCAGATGCTGATGGGCACTTGACACTTACCGGAAGCGCCAAGGATAATGGAATTTATTGGTCCTTGAAGATCAACGAAGATTTTGTGGCTCGAGGAGGCTTCTGGAGGCAGTATGGAAATAATGAAAAAGCCTTTCGCTATGAGCTACATAGTCTGAAAGACGGGGATACAGTCAAACTTGATTTGAGTGACAGTTTTGGAAATGCTGTTGTGAAGAAATATAAGGTACGGTTAAATGACAAGGAGGTATCTGAGCAGGTTCCTGAAAAAGACCTTCGTGTGGAGCAATCAGATAAGGATCAAACCCCTAGCATTCCTATTCCGAAATCGGAAGTGCAGGTACCAATGCCAAAAGAAGAGGACACACTTGCTCCGCAAACAGAATCCACTGAAATCGCGCTGTTAACTGGCGATACAAGAGAAGATGGTGTGGAGCATTTGGGGAGACTTACAAAACATGAGGAGGCATTAGGAATTTCTGATGAGAGAATAGATGTGTCCGTACCTCACAGAGAACTCTTTGAAAGAAGCGGAAGAGGAGAGACAGGTGCACTAGCGGCGGATACTAGTGGGAAATTGCCTCAAACTGGGGATAGCCTTGGAAGTGTCTTTATAAGTGCCTTGTTAGGTCTATTTGGTGGAGCTATGGCCCTCGGAAATCTGAAACGAAAAGAATAGCAAAAAACCTAGGGAGATTCCTAGGTTTTTTAGAATATTAAAAGGCGGTAGACGGATTTGAACCGACGATCAAGCTTTTGCAGAGCCGTGCCTTACCACTTGGCTATACCGCCATAACAAAGAATATTGTACCTTAAATAGTGAAATTGGTCAAGTGGAAATTTCCGAATCAGCCCAATTTCCAGATTTTACGGTAGACTAGAACTTACTTTGGGAATTTACTGAATTTTGGGATGGCAGATTTTTATGAATTTCTCGGTTGTTTTACTTGAAAATAGGCAGGTATTCTGATATACTGATAAAGTTGCTGTGCAACAAATACTCATCTCGGACCAATTGTGGTCTTGTTGCCGAAAGGTTGGGCTGCAAGTCGAAGTTCGGGAGAGGAGAAAAAACAAAAAGGAGAAATACTCATGGCAGTAATTTCAATGAAACAACTTCTTGAGGCTGGTGTACACTTCGGTCACCAAACTCGTCGCTGGAATCCTAAGATGGCTAAATACATCTTCACAGAGCGTAACGGTATCCACGTTATCGATTTGCAACAAACTGTAAAATTGGCTGACCAAGCTTACGAATTTATCCGTGACGCTGCAGCAAACGACGCAGTTATCTTGTTCGTAGGTACTAAAAAACAAGCTGCTGAAGCTGTTAAAGACGAAGCTATCCGCGCTGGTCAATACTTCATCAACCACCGTTGGTTGGGTGGAACTCTTACAAACTGGGGTACAATCCAAAAACGTATCGCTCGTTTGAAAGAAATCAACCGAATGGAAGAAGATGGAACTTTCGAAGTGCTTCCTAAGAAAGAAGTAGCATTGTTGAACAAACAACGTGCTCGTCTTGAAAAATTCTTGGGCGGTATTGCTGACATGCCACGCATTCCAGACGTAATGTTCGTAGTTGACCCACACAAAGAGCAAATCGCTGTTAAAGAAGCTAAAAAATTGGGTATCCCAGTTGTAGCGATGGTTGACACAAACACAGATCCAGATGATATCGATGTTATCATCCCAGCTAACGATGACGCTATCCGCGCTGTTAAATTGATCACAGCTAAAATGGCTGACGCTATCATCGAAGGCAACCAAGGTGAAGACAGCGTAGCAGCAGTTGAAGCTGAATTGGCAGCTGAGGCAGCATCTACAGAATCAATCGAAGAATTGGTTGAAGTTGTAGAAGGAAAATAATAAGTAACGAAGGCGTTAAGAAATCTGTATGAAAATAGGAAACTGACGCAGTATGCTTGCATACAAGGAAGTTTATCTTTTTCACTAAGATTTTAGCCTGAGTACAATTGAATAAGTAATGAAGGCGTTAAGAGAAGCGTTAGATTTATCTAAATTCTAGCTTTTTAGTCCGAGTACATTCTACATTATTTATCAAATTATCAAACATAAAAACAATCCTAGAGGGGCAGGGCTGAGCCCGCTCCTCTATTTTATAAATACAAACAAGGAGAATAGACATGGCAGAAATTACAGCAGCTCTCGTTAAAGAATTGCGTGAAAAATCAGGTGCAGGCGTTATGGACGCGAAAAAAGCATTGGTTGAAACTGAAGGTGATATCGAAAAAGCGATTGAATTGCTTCGCGAAAAAGGTATGGCTAAGGCAGCTAAGAAAGCTGACCGTGTAGCAGCTGAAGGTTTGACTGGTGTTTACGTTGATGGTAACGTAGCAGCAGTTGTTGAAGTGAACGCTGAAACAGACTTCGTTGCGAAAAACGCTCAATTCGTTGAATTGGTAAACACTACTGCTAAAGTAATTGCAGAAGGCAAACCAGCTGACAACGAAGCAGCTCTTAAATTGGCTATGCCTTCAGGTGAAACCCTTGAAGAAGCATACGTAAACGCAACTGCAACAATCGGTGAGAAAATCTCATTCCGTCGCTTTGCTTTAGTTGAAAAAACAGATGCTCAAGCATTTGGTGCATACCAACACAATGGCGGTCGTATCGGTGTTATCTCAGTTGTTGAAGGTGGCGACGAAACTCTTGCAAAACAAATCTCAATGCACATCGCTGCGATGAAACCAACTGTTCTTTCTTACACTGAATTGGATGAGCAATTCGTTAAAGATGAGTTGGCACAAATCAACCACAAAATCGAACAAGACAACGAAAGCCGTGCAATGGTTGACAAACCAGCATTACCATTGTTGAAATACGGTTCAAAAGCTCAATTGACTGACGAAGTGATTGCAGCAGCTGAAGAAGCTATCAAAGCGGAATTGGCAGCAGAAGGCAAACCAGAAAAAATCTGGGACAAAATCATCCCAGGTAAAATGGATCGCTTCTTGCTTGACAACACTCAAGTTGACCAAGCTTACACACTTCTTGCACAAGTTTACATCATGGACGACAGCAAAACAGTTGAAGCTTACTTGAACTCAGTGAACGCTTCAGTTGTAGAATTTGCTCGTTTCGAAGTGGGTGAAGGTATCGAGAAAGCTTCAAACGACTTTGAAGCAGAAGTTGCAGCTACAATGGCAGCAGCTCTTGGTAAATAACCTCCAATTGTTTGAATAAGATTTTAAACTAGTACTTCCTTCCTATAGCTCCAAATAAATAGTGCTAGAGGAAGGAAGTATTAGCGTTATAAAAAAACACGGAGGATATATGAAAAATATTCATAAATTTAGTCTACTCTTTGTGTTCATTTTGTTTTGTTCTGTATTTGGTTGGAAGCAAAATAAGGTGATAGCAGAAGAAGTAGGAACTCAGGTTATTATCCGAAAGTATGCGGAAGGCGACTACTCTAAACTGTTAGAGGGGGCAACTTTAAAATTAACTCAAACAGCAGGCAGTGGCTTCGAAGAAAGAACTTTTGTAAGTAATGCCACAGGAGAGCAAGTAAAGTTACCGGATGGTACTTATGTGCTGACTGAGGTGAGTCCGCCTCAAGGTTATGGAATAGCAGAACCTATAACTTTTAAAGTACAGAACGGCAAGGTTCAAGTTCAGAAAAATGGTCAATTTGTCGATAACCCTTATAAAGAGAATGGGACTCCTTTTTCGGCTATTGCGTACAATGACTATTATTTTGAAGAAAATTTAGATACAAAAAATTATGCAAAATTTTATTATGCCAAAAACGCGGATGGAACTCCTCAGGTTGTTTACTGTTTTAATGCAGATTTGCATTCGCCTCCGGATTCTTATGATAATGGGGATACTATCGAACCTGATGTAGCAACACTTAGTGAAGTTAAGTTCACGCATATTAAAGGGAATGATTTATTAAAATATGCAGTTTCTCCACGAACTACTGATCCTAATGTATTTTTGACATGGATAAAAAAAGTTATTCACAAAGGCTACAAAGGGACAAACGATAATCTTCCTCAAGACCTGACAGCAACACAATTCCGTGCAGCAACACAGTTAGCAATCTACCATTTTACAGACAGTGCAGATGTAGATAAATGGAAGAGCGAAGATACTCATGGATTTGGTGATATGAATGATGCTACATTGAAAGTAACAAAAGCGTTGATTGAGTATGCTAAAAATAATGAGAGTGCAGATGGGTTGCCGGATTTAGATTTTTTTGTTCCAAGTAATAACGGCTATCAGTCGCTCATCGGTACGCAGTATCATCCAGATGCATTGGTTGATGTGATTCGAATGGAAGACAAAAAAGGAGTTGTTGTACCTACGACGCACAAGTTGCAAATTTCTAAAAAGGTTACAGGGACAGCTTCGGATAAGTCAAAAGACTTCTATTTTGAAGTAGAGTTGAAAGATGCAGACGGTAAACCATTATCAGGAGAATTTAAAGTCAAAATAAAAGGAAGTGAAGGAGATGCCGAAAAATCATTGGAAAATGGTCGAGTCTCCTTCCCGTTGAGAGATAATGATACTGCTGAGATTTTAAATATTCCAACAAATTACACATATACTATAAAAGAATCTGCATATGATGATTACAAAACAACAATCAGTGTTGATTCAGAGTCAGAACAACTTGTTGGAACAAAAGAGATTACAAGGAACACTGTTTCCACAGATGTTGCTGTGATGTTTGAAAATAATAAAGAAATTGTTGTACCGACAGGAATTTCTGATAATTCCAATATATATCAAATGATGCTTAGTCTGGCTGTGGTAGCCATTGTATCGACCATATTTGTCAGCTTTAAAAGAAAATAAAAACGTATGGGTAAAAGAAGGAATAATCCTATTCAAAAAGATGATAAAAATCAGTCGCGAGAAGGTAGACAAGGATTGAAAAAATTTATTACTAAGTGTGCTGTAATAGCAGGGATAGGATACATTTTTCTAAACTTTGTCGTAGGAGTGATTTTTGTAAAAAATATTCACATGTTTCCAAATTTAAAAGTTGGTGATTTGGCAATATATTCAAGAATTTATGACAATATAAAAATTAATGATGTTGTTGTTTATCAAGAAGAAGATTACGAACGTGTAGGACGTGTAGTCGCACAGTCAGGTGATATTGTTGATATTACAGATAAGGGAGAATTGATGGTGAATGGTCATATTCGCGAAGAAGAGCTTCCCTATCAAACTTCAGCCCATTCAAGTGGTGTTAGCTATCCCTATGAAATTCCTGCGGGAAGCTACTTTGTTCTGTATGATTTTAGAAAAGAACAAACGGATAGTCGATTTATTGGAGCAATTCCTATAAACAAAATAAAAGGAGTTGTGACTACACTCATCAGAGTGAGAGATATTTAAAAATAGAAGGAGAATATAAAATGAAGAAGTATAGTTTTTTAGTATCAGGTTTGGCATTGATGATGCTTGCTACAGGAACGGTTAAGGCGGAGGAGACTCCAGTAGTGAATGGTTCGTCATTACGGGTGACTAAGTCATTTGAGTTGACAGAGGGTGTTTTGTCACCAGCTACAGATTTTACTTTTTCTATCACTCCACAGAATGTAGCTGATTCAACTGAAACAAAAGATGGCTTAACGGTGTATTCAGGTATTGTAAATGATATGGTAACTCAGAAAACTATTTTATACTCTAATACTGATACTATGGAAACTAAAGATAAAACTACAGATTTTGATTTTTCTGGCGTGAATTATCCAAAACCAGGGGTGTATCGTTATTTAGTGACAGAAACTTCTGGAAATACTCCAGGTGTAACTTACTCTACTAAGAAATATGTAGTTGATGTTTATGCCTTGGATGAAGCTGGTACAATCAAGCCGAAATATATTGTGTCACGTCAAGAAGGCGGTGAAGCTAAGGAACCAATTAAGTTTGATAACGCTTTGAAAACAACGTCATTAACAGTAAAAAAATCTGTTACAGGTAATGCTGGTGATAAGAATAAAGAGTTTGGATTCACTATTACTTTGAAAGCAGATGACCACTATAAAAATGGCTCTAAAATTTTTGCTAAGGTCAATGATAAAACTGGTACAAGTACAGATAAAGAACTTTCAATGGGAGCGAATCAATTTACATTGAAAGATGGTGAGTCGTTGAGTATTGATAAGTTGCCAATTGGTATCACATATAAGGTTGAAGAAAATAAGTTGGAAGATTATAAAGTAAGTGCAGAACTTACAGAAAATAATCAAGCTAAGACTTATAACTTTACTGAACAAATTTCAGATGAAACTCCGGATACAATCGTTGTAACAAATAATAAAAACATTAATACACCGACAGGTGTTGCGATGGCAATTGCTCCATATGCTGTTATGACACTAGTTGGTATCGGTGGAGTTCTATACTTTGTTAAAAATAAAAAAGCTTAATCAATGCTAATGTTATATGTATGCCTTAATTAAGTGGTTAAACTGGATAATTGATAGATGTTTGTTACTGTTCTGTTTTCTAATTTTGGGACTCGCTTTGTTAGGTTTGTATAGTAATTATTTTCTATATCATAATGCAAGCGCAGCTAATTACCAAAGTTATAAAGAGAATGAAATTGATTTTGAAAAGCTTCTACACTTAAATTCTGAAGTAATAGGATGGTTAGAAGTAAAGGGAACAAATATTGATTATCCTCTTGTTCAAGGAAAAACAAACTTAGACTATATTAATAAGTCAGTAGAGGGAGAATATTCCCTCTCTGGCAGTGTTTTCCTTGATCATCGTAATCAATCTAGCTTTAATGATGTTTATTCCATTATCTATGCCCACCATATGGCAGGAGATGTCATGTTTGGGGAATTGCCAAAGTTTTGTAACGCAGATTATTTTAAAGATCATAAAACTGCGACACTTTTTCTCCCAGATGGTTCTTCTAAAACAATATCATTTTTTGCATGTGTGAAGACAGATGCTTTTGATGAAATGATGTTTAATCCGACTGGAATTGATGAACAGAGGTTTGAGAATTTACTAGCTCATATAAAAACGAAATCAGTTCAATATCGAGATTTAAAGATGACGAAACAAAATAGATTAGTTGCGTTGTCGACTTGTGAAGATACAGAAACAGATGGTAGAATATTGGTTTTAGGGATAATTTAAAGCATTTGATATTAGTATAGAATAATGGAGCTATATATGAAGAAAATATTCACTCTGTTACTTGTTTTTTTAGGGATAGTTTTAGGAACAAGTCATGTGGTCAATGCAGTTTCTGCTGAACAATCCGTTGTTACTGAAATTGTTTTCAAAAACCAGTTAGTGACTCAGAATGGAAAACCCCTCCCTAATGGAAAGTTTACTTTTATTTTGACTCCAGAAGATCCTAGCTTTCCCCTGCCTAAAGAAGGGACAAAAGTAACAGTTGACGGAGAAAAAGAGGGACGTTTTTCAAATTTAACCTATACAACACCTGGTAAGTACACATATATACTTTCTCAGGAAGATAATGGTTTAGAAGGTTATATTTTTGACCAGACAAAATATCGAGTTACTGTTCTTGTTTCAGTGGATGAAGTGACAGCTCAATTACGTACATCAATAGTTGCTTCAGAAATGAATCAAGATAAGAAAACTGAACTTCTCTTTAAAACTATTTATACCTCTGAAGAAAATAAAGTTGCTGACAACAAAAAAGTTGCTAACAACATAAAAGTCTTGCCTCAAACAGGAGAAAAAACTACTAAAGAGATTTTCTTATTGGGTGTAATGCTTATTGTTTTATCTATTGGTTTAATAGTATATAAGAGAGCATTTTAAGTTATATTGTGATGTAATCAAGTTGTAATAAAGATGGTAAAAGTTTTGGCTTTTTGGTCGATGCTTCAAACCAAAATAAAGTCGTTAGAATTGTACTTCTAATGACTTTTTCTTTTTTGTAAAATCGGTCTTAGGGCGGATGTCGGATATATTTGGTTAGGTTATACTAGTATCAATCCTAAATATTTTTCATAATCTCCTTAAAAAGCACCGGTCTTGTGGTCGGTGCTTTTTTGTCTGTTATGTATTAGTCCTCAATAAAAGCCACAATTTCTTCTTCCGTCATGCTGGAATCGCAGCGGACTTGGACGCCGTTTGCTTTTGCGACGAGGAGGCCTGGTACGGTAGGAACTCGGTAGTGGTCGCGGAGGGCCTGGAGTTCAGGGCTGACTTGGCTGGAGTCGAGGAAGTGGACGGTCACTTGCTTGTCTTGGGCGACCTTGTGGAGTTTTGGCGCAAAGCGGTTGCAGTAAGGGCAGGTTGCTCGTCCGATGAAGAGAACAGCCCCCTCTTTTGCAGCTAGAAGGTTCTGTGCCTGCTCCACAGTCACACTTGTAAAGTCTTGAATGTAATCTTGAAAGTTCATGGTATAAGATCTAAAGGGCCTTAAGCGGACACGGAAAAAATAGGAAACAGAACGACGACTAGTTCTCGTTTATCTTTTTGGCCTAGTCCGTAGCCCGTATTCAGTTCAACTAAATACGGAAGCCCTAGTCCTTTCTGTTTTTTTCTTTTATTATAGGATAAAGCAGAGCAGATTTCAAAATTCTGCTACGCTAGTTGCTAGGCTTTTGCTTTCAAAATTCGTCATTTTAAGGTATAATGGTCAAAGATAGTCAAAGAAAGAGGCGATACTATGGCGATGAAAAATACATCGGATTATATAGAAGAGCATATCAAAGCCATCTTGGACCAAGTCAGTGTAGCTGAGTTGCGTCGAAGTGAATTGGCCAGTCGGTTTGAAGTGGTGCCAAGTCAGATTAACTACGTCATTAAAACCCGTTTTACAGCCAGCCGTGGCTATATTGTTGAGAGTAAGCGTGGTGGTGGTGGTTATATCCGAATTGGGCGGATTACCTTTTCGGATAAGCACGAACTGGTCCATGATTTGTTAAACAATATGGGTGAGCAGTTGTCTGCGACGGTTTATGCGGATATTTTACAGCTCCTTTTTGATGAAGGATTGATGACAGAACGAGAAGGCAATCTCTTTTTGTCCACAGGAACTGATGAAATATTAGGGAAAGATGCAAGTGCTATTCGAGCACGCATGATGCGTCAAATACTACGACGTTTAGATAGGAAAGAGGATTAATTTATGAAAATTTCAACTGGTTTACAAAGTGTTTTTGAAGATGCCCAGTTGGTCGCACAACGTTATGCTTGTGAATACTTGGAAACATGGCATGTTCTCTTGTCTTTCGTTATCAACCATGATACAGTCGCCGGCGCTGTTTTGGCAGAATATCCTATTTCAATTTCTGACTATGAACATGCAACTTTTGTTGTGACCGACAAGGTCTATCGTGAAGAGTTGGATAGTTTTCGTATTTTACCATCTTCTAAACGTTTGGATGAAACGGCTAGTTTTGCCAAGAAAATTGCAGAAGTCGTCAAGGCTAAGGAGCTGGGAACGGAACATTTGTTTATGGCTATGTTGTTGGACAAGCGGTCAACAGCTAGTCAGATTTTGGACAAGGTAGGTTTTTATTTTGAAGACTCAGATGATAAGTTTCGTTTCTTGGACTTGCGTAAAAACTTGGAGGCACGTGCGGGGTTTACCAAAGAGGACCTTAAAGCTATCCGCAGTGTGATGAAGGGTGGCAAAGCCAAACCTACTAATATGGGACAGATGATGGGAATGCCCCCAGCACCTCAAAGTGGTGGATTAGAAGACTACACTCGTGATTTGACAGCTTTGGCGCGTGAAGGGAAGATTGAACCTGTCATCGGTCGAGACGCTGAGATTGCACGGATGATCCAAATTCTATCACGTAAAACCAAGAACAACCCAGTTCTAGTTGGTGATGCAGGTGTCGGAAAAACTGCGCTTGCTTTGGGTCTTGCTCAACGTGTTGCTGCAGGTGATGTCCCTGTCAGCTTGGCTAAGATGCGGGTTTTGGAACTTGACTTGATGAATGTTATCGCTGGAACTCGTTTCCGTGGTGATTTCGAAGAGCGGATGAATAATATTATCAACGACATCGAGGAAGATGGTCAGGTCATCCTCTTCATTGATGAGTTGCATACCATTATGGGTTCTGGCTCGGGGATTGATTCGACCTTGGATGCAGCCAATATCCTCAAACCAGCTCTTGCTCGTGGCACCCTCCGTACAGTCGGAGCGACGACTCAGACAGAGTACCAAAAGCATATTGAGAAAGACGCAGCCCTGGTTCGTCGTTTTGCCAAAGTGACCATTGAAGAGCCGACAGTGGAAGATAGCATTGCCATTTTGACTGGTTTAAAAGGTACTTTTGAGAAATACCACAGGGTCCGTATTGGAAATACGGCTGTAGAGACTGCTGTGACCTACGCTAAGCGGTATTTGACTAGTAAAAACCTGCCAGATTCTGCCATTGATTTGATGGATGAAGCCAGTGCAACGGTACAAAATCGAGTGAAAGGGCAGGCTGAGGAAACAGGACTGACGAGTATTGACAAGGCCTTGATGGATAAAAAATATAAGACTGTCAGCAAGCTTTTGATTAAAACGAAAGAAGATGCCGAGGCTAGTCAAAACTATGACCTTGAAGTAACAGAAGAAGATGTTTTAGAAACACTTAGCCGCTTATCAGGTATCCCAGTAGCCAAGCTTAGCCAATCAGATACTAAGAAGTATCTGAATCTGGAAGCAGAATTGCACAAGCGTGTGATTGGGCAGGAAGAAGCTATTTCTGCAGTTAGCAGAGCTATTCGCCGTAATCAGTCAGGGATTCGTACAGGTCGCAGACCGATTGGTTCCTTTATGTTCTTGGGACCAACTGGTGTCGGTAAGACAGAACTTGCTAAAGCCTTGGCAGAAGTTCTCTTTGATGACGAATCTGCTCTTATCCGTTTTGATATGTCTGAATACATGGAGAAATTCGCAGCCAGCCGTTTAAACGGTGCCCCTCCGGGCTATGTGGGCTATGAGGAAGGTGGCGAATTGACGGAAAAAGTTCGTAACAAACCTTATTCTGTTCTTCTTTTTGATGAGGTTGAAAAGGCTCATCCAGATATTTTCAATGTTCTTTTGCAGGTCTTGGATGATGGTGTTCTGACAGACAGTAAGGGACGTAAGGTTGATTTCTCAAATACCATTATTATCATGACGTCAAACCTTGGAGCAACAGCCCTTCGTGATGATAAGACAGTTGGTTTTGGTGCCCTTGATTTATCTAAGGACCACAAGGAAGTGGAGAAACGCATTTTTGAGGAATTGAAAAAAGCCTATCGTCCAGAATTTATCAACCGTATTGACGAGAAAGTTGTCTTCCATAGCTTGACTGAGTCCCATATGCAGGATGTTGTTAAAGTCATGGTTAAACCATTGTTGGCTGTAACAGCTGAGAAAGGAATTGCCCTTAAACTTCAACCATCAGCCCTTAAGTTATTGGCTAAACAAGGTTATGACCCAGAAATGGGAGCTCGTCCTCTTCGTAGACTCTTACAAACCAAATTGGAAGATCCGTTGGCAGAAATGTTACTCCGTGGTGACTTGGCTACTGGTTCGACCTTGAAGGTTGGGGTCAAGGGCGAAGAACTCAAGTTTGGTGTGGTAAAGGGATAAGGAGTGCTTGTTGTTGCTATCCTTTCCAGATGCAGAATTGTTCTTCCGTTTTGAAAAAAGGATAAAATAGGGAGTGAGAAAGAACTCGACTAGTCTAAAAAAGAGTTCCCCTCACCTCCAAACAGTAGGTTCGGGCTAAAATGGGAGTGGGAAAGAACTCAACCATTCATAGAAGAGTTCGTTTTCCCACCCCCGCACAGTTGATTAGGTTAGATTTGGAGTGTAAAACACGAACAAATCTGCCAATCAACCACTGCGCTGAGATGTTGACACTAACTTTGAGAAGCGGTGCTGGGCTTTTTGCCCAGCCTCAATTTACTCCCACCCCCGCACAGCTCACAAGGTTCAGTGAACCTTGTGAGGTTGGAAATGAAGCGAACTCTGTTCGCATCAGTCGTAGTGGTCAGATTTGGAGTGTAAAACACGAATTGATGAGATTTGCTTTGCAAATCTTATCTCCAACCTTTAACAGTCCACTGGACTGTTAAACCCAATCAACCACTGCGCTAAGATGTTGACACGAACTCTGAGAAGAGGTGCTGGGCTTCTTGCTCGCCTCTTTAGCAAGTAGAAAGGAAATCTATGAATCAAACCATAGCTGTTGTTTTCGGAACCTTTGCTCCCATGCACAAGGGACATTTGGATTTGATCGAGCGAGCAAAGTTGGCCTGTGGTCAGGTTTATATTGTGGTGTCAGGGTATGACAAGGACCGTGGGGATTTGATTGGTTTAGATTTGACCAAACGATTTCAATTTGCTCAAGAGCAGTTTAAGGGAGATGATTTGGTCAGAGTTTGTGCCTTGGATGAAACAGACTTACCTCCCTATCCAAATGGCTGGGACCTTTGGTTAGACCGCTTGCTTGGTTTATTGGATTTGTCTGAACATCAGGTGCCAGTCTTCTATGTGTCTGAGGAAGAATACGCTCAGGAACTGCAAAGTCGAGGCTATCAAGCTCATTATAGTCCTAGAAAATTTGGTATTTCAGGGACCCTCATTCGCGAGAGTCCAGAGAAGTATCGAGACTACATTGCCCCTGCCTTTGTTGACTTTTTTTGCTGAGCAGGAATAATGTAATCATACAGAAAAAACGCATAAAATCGGGTTATAACCCTGGGTTTATGCGTTTTTGTATCGGATTAATGTTAGTGAATGCCACTCTATTCAGATTTTCATTGAGTATTACTTAGTGATCCGTTCTTGATAGGCTTCTCTGGCTTGGTCAAAGAGTTCTTGGACCTGCTCAATGGTTTCTGCCTTGGCAACGGCACCACGGATCTTAGCAGCACCTGCTGAACCACGGAGGTAGTGAGGGGCAAGACCACGGAATTCACGTACGGCAATGGATTCGCCTTTGAGATTGGTCAATCGGGTTAGGTGGTCGAAGGCGACATTGAGTTTGTCATCGAAGGAGAGGTCGGGCAGGACTTCTCCTGTTTCAAGATAGTGGTTGATTTGGTTGAAGATGTAAGGATTTCCCATAGCAGTTCGTCCGACCATGACGGCATCAGCTCCGACTTCCTCGATTCGCTGGCGGGCATCTTCTACAGTACGGATGTCACCATTTGCGATGAAGGGAATCTTGGTTAGGCTGCCAGCCACCTTAGTCAAGGTTTCCAGGTCAACGGTTCCTGTGTACATCTGCTCGCGGGTCCGTCCGTGCATGGCTAGGGCAGCCACACCGGCACTTTCTGCGGCCAGGGCATTTTCGACCGCTAGGTCGGTATTGTTCCAACCGGTCCGCATTTTAACAGTCAAGGGAATATCAAGTACCGAGGTCACTTCCTTGATGATGTGGTAAATCTTGTCGGGGTCCTTGAGCCACTTGGCACCAGCTTCGTTTTTAACGACCTTGTTGACAGGGCAGCCCATGTTAATATCTACGATATTAGCTTTGGTGTGGGTTTGGATGAAGTCGGCAGCCCGTTTTAGTCCTTCGGCATCGCCGCCGAAAAGCTGGATGGACATAGGGTATTCGTTGTCGTCGATATGGAGCATGTGGAGGGTCTTCTCGTTGTTGTAGAGAAGGCCTTTTTCAGAAATCATTTCCATAACGACCAGACCAGCGCCCATTTCCTTGGCAATGGTGCGGAAGGCCGAGTTGGTCACGCCAGCCATTGGGGCCAGCACGCAGCGATTGGGGATTTCCACATCACCAATCATGAAAGGGGTGTTGAGATTAGCCATTGATGAGTTCCTCCAAATCGTTTTCGTCAAAGTGGTAATGGGTCTGGCAGAATTGACAGGTGATGTCCACGCCCTTGTCCTCGTCTTTCATCTCTTGCAGGTCCGTTTTTGGCAGGCTGGCCAGAGCATCGAGGAAGCGGTCTTTAGAGCAGTCGCAGACAAAGCCGATTTCCTCTTCTGACAGGCGTTTGAAGTCGTCGTCGCCATAAATGGCGGATAGCAGAGCTTCTATGTGGTTTTCAGAAGCCAGCAAGCTCGAAATGGCAGGCATTTCTTGGATGCGTTTCTCGAAACGGGCAATTTCAGCCTCGGTTGCACCTGGTAAAACTTGGAGCAAGAATCCGCCAGCCACCTTGACCTTATCTTCTTCGTCTAATAACACGTTCAATCCCACTGCAGAAGGCGTTTGCTGGCTGTCTGTTAGGAAGTAGGCAAAGTCTTCACCGATCTCACCAGAAATCAAGGGTGTCATGGAATTGTAGGGGTGACCTGTTCCGTAGTCTGTGATAACCAGGAATTGACCATTGCCCACAAGAGGCCCAACGATGACTTCGCCAGTTGAGGTTCGTTTGTAGTCCAAGTCTGGATTTTGAATGTAGCCCTTGATCTGACCTTTGGTATTGGCAACGGAGATGATAGCCCCAACAGCACCGCTAGCCAAGATTTTCAGGGTGATTTTTGCATCGCCTTTTTCATTGGCAGCCAAAATTTGATTGGCAATGAGAGTGCGGCCCAGAGCAACGGTGGATGACGCCATAGTATCGTGTTTTTCTTGGGCTGTTTTTACGGTTTCTGTGCTATCTAGCACAAAGGCACGGAAATGCCCGCTTTTTGATAGTGTTTTAATAATTTTATCCATAACTTTAATTATAGCACAAGTGGAGGTGGAGCAGTGGAAAAATGAGCCTGAAAGTCATGCTTTCAAGCTCAAAAAATGATTAGGATTCTTTTTGTTTTTTGACAAGGCAGGCGCTCAAGATTACGAGACCGATTGTGATAAGTACAAAGCTTGTTTCTTCTCCTGTTTTTGGAAGAATTTTCTTTTGACTGTTTTTGGCAGTAGGGATGGCTGTTGGTTGTCCCTTGTCTGTAGCGCCAGAACGGTCATCAGCATTTACAGTTGTTTGAACAGAGGTTGAAGGATTTGTTGGCTTGTTATTGTTGGGCGTACCATTGTCATCACTATTGTTGACTGTTCCTGAGTCATCTGTCTGCTTGTCGCTTGGTTCTGGTTGAGTTGGTTCTTGCGCCTTTGTCACATCCAGTTGTACCAATAGCGGATCGTGGTCAGAAGCTCTGCCATGTTCTTCCATAAAGGCTGAATTGACATGGACCATATCAAAGGCATAGCGCTCCAACAAGTTAGTTGATACTAGCATATTGTCAAGAGACTGATTGTTTCCGTTATAGAAGTAAGAGAAGCGATCGGATGCATCGTGACGACTAACGAGGTTAGCCATTCCTCCTGTTTCTAAAATTTCTATGGTTTTAGTAAATTCATAGTCATTGAAGTCGCCTAGCATAACGATATTAGCATTTGGATTTTGAGTTAAACCTGCTTTTGTAAAGTCAGCGATAATTTGTGCCAGTATGTGGCGTTTTTCTTCGGACTTGAAGCTGACAGGTTGGATTTTTCCGTAGAGACCATTGTCACCGCGTTTTGAGTTGAGATGGTTGGCAAGGACAACGACTTTCTCGCCTTTGAAGACGAATTCAGCTGCAAGTGTTTTGCGGACAGCTGCCCAAGCAGGGTTGGTTGGGTCGATTCGGCCCAGGCTGAGATTGAGTTCGCCGTTTTCCCAAGCTACTGCCTGTGTTGCGGTACCGATTGGTTTGTCAGATAGGCTGACACGTTTTGAGTTGTAGAGGAAGCCGACGCGAATATTGCCTCCCTCTTGTCCGCCGTCTTTGTTGTTTTCGGGAGCAATATCCACATAGGTATAGGTTGGTCCGCCGGCTGCTTGAATGGCTGCAATTAGGCGCTCAGCACTCTTACTAGCATCAGTTGTGCCGTCGTTTGTAGCACCGTTGTTGTCCTGCACTTCAATCAATCCGATAATGTCTGGAGAATGTAGGTCTGAAACAAAGGATTTGGCAATGCGTTGGACTTTAGCGTCTGATGTTGACTTACTATTAGCAGAGAAGTTTTCAATATTATAAGAAGCAATGGTTAGCTTGTCATCATTTGGGATAATGGTTGTTGTTTCTGGTTTTGTAGTTCCTTCGTGCAAGGTTGGAAGTGTGCTATCATCTACATAGACCTTATAATTGGTGTAAGAGTAGGTAACTGGTCCAGCAATACGACCGGTGAAATAGTCTCCTGATTTGACGATCTGTTTTCCATTTTTCAAAAGTAGAGGAATGATATTGGTATTATTCCCTTCAGGGCGAAGGTTGACGCCTCCAACATTGTTTAAAGGAAGTTGACTAGTGGCAGGAGTGACATAGATTTCCTTATTTTTTAGTGGGCCGAGGATTTTTGCATCATCAACGGCAACCACCATGCCTTCAACGGATTCCCAGAAATCGAGCGCATCTTGTTCTGGATCAAATTGAGCCAAACCGTCGTTGTCAATAATATCTGCTGGGATGGTTCGGTCAAGACCAAGGACTATAGGAGAGGGTACAGGTGCAGTCCCATCCACAGTTACTTCAGTAGCTCGAATTTGTGTGATGGTTAAGTCTGTTTTGTCACGTTCAGCATACCCTCTGCCCTGGTATTCTTCTACTCGTCCTGCGATAGTGACAAGATCTCCTACTTTGACATTTGTTTTTAATTTGTCAGTAAAGATGTTAATACCGTCAGATGTTTTGACGTCTCCATCTGGTGTGACATCTTGCACGTAGAAGTTATTGGCAGAGGTAACGTAGGTTACTACGACATTTTTAAGCATAACAGATTGATTCACCAGAGGTGATTGGTGACTTGCACCTTGAATGCGACCGACTGTTACAGCTTCGGTCTTTCTTGGTCCTGCTTCCGTCGTTGCCTTTTCAATGACTTCAAAATGAGAGAGGTCAAATGGTTTTAATTGTATTTTTCCGTTATAGGTGGATAAAATAGCGGTTAGATTAATCTTATCTCCCTTGTTGATACGGTTCAAAAGATCCGCCGTTTTGATGCCTGTTCGACTGTCTAAACGCACATCCACAGTTTGTCCTTCAGAGTCAGTTACGGTAAAGGTAGAATTTTGATAGCTATCACTTTGAATATCTCCGACAGTCAAGTTTTTTAGAGAAACTAGTGTTGCCTGTGCTTGCGTCGTTAACTGAGCAATGTTTGTTTCTGTAATAGGAGTGTTGAAATTCTCAGAGATAGCCTTGTGGTTGCTAACTGTGGTTAGTTGGAGTTCGCCTTTATACTCACCCAATGTTCCTGTTAATTGAACGGTATCACCACGCTGATAGCCCAAGGCAGCCCCAGGGTAGATATAGATACCAGCACCGTCAGAACCTTGGAGGTAAAAACCATTTCCTCCCCAACCGTTTACTAGGCTAATAATTTTACCAGAGACTGTGTACTCTGTTCCTTGTGCACCAGAACGAACAGTAGCAATCGGTGTAGAAACAAGGTCACTTGGTTTGGTAGCTGTATTTTCACTTGTTGGTGGCTGAACATTAGTAGAAGATGAATCTACGATTTCAATCGCTGTAGCTGGTTTGATCCCAGCTCGCTTCATGTATGTATCGCTAGTTCCTGTGATGCGAACTAATTTTCCGACTAGTTCGGGATGATCAACGAGGTTGAATTGGCTACGAAGAGGTTCTTTTAGTTGAATAGGGATAGTGTCGGCGGCCACAGTATCCATGCTTGCACCAAGGGCTAGATTTGTTTTGTTAGTAGCGTCAAAAGCAGTTCCGCTACTATTAAGTGGTGCAATAAGATAGCCTTGTATCGTGACTTCCGACTTGGTTATTGCAAGTGACGGATAATTCTCTATCGCCACTTCAGTAGCGTGCACAGATGGTATGGGCGAAGTAGCAAGACTAAACAAGAGTCCGGCTGTTACCGCTACAGAACCTACGGTATAGAAGAGAGAACGGTTTCTAATCTTCATATAAAACTCCTTTTTGTTATATATGGACGTCATAAAAACGTCTGCAGTTGTTATATACATATAGTTTAACAGAAAATGAGTCGTTTGGAATACTTTTTTTAGATATAATACGGATATTTTTAAAATTTCAAATGAAATAGTAAAAATAAATTGGAAAAAGAAACAAAAGACGAACAAAACGATTAAGTGATGGGAATTAGTTCACAAAAAAAGTACCGAGATATAAATGATTATCTCGGTATCTTATTCGTTTTGTTTAACATTAGTTGGGAGTTTTCGTGAAGGAACAAAGGGGCAAAGCAGATATATAGTCCTTTAGTTGACTTTTTTTACTTCGACGCAAGAGGAACTCCGTTTCTGGCCTTCCAGCTTCAAACAATCCACTGGTTTGTTTGAACTCGCTTTGCCATACTTTACAGAAGTGACTTGCGAGGCAAGTCTTATTTTCAACCTAGAATGTTCTAGCAACCTGCCGCTATTGAGGCGAATGTACTTTGCCCTATCTCCAGCCTTCAAAAGTTCCACGAATCTTTGAAGTAAGTACTAACAAAGTAAGGAAAATGGAAAACTATAGCTCTGGAAACAATTTTTTCAAAATCTTCGGTGTAATGCTCTGTCCAGGTCCTGCGTAAGTATAGGTGTGCAGGTACATGGCAGGGTTGAAGTTGAGTTCGATGCAGGTGCAGTTGGGCTTGTCTTTGCTGGCTGGCTTGGTGCGGTCGGGGATAATCAAGTCCACACCACAGGTCCAAGCTCCCATAGCAGTCGCCATATCGGCAGCCAGTTGCTTGTAGGACTCGTCCATCTGGTCGGTCATGTCAATGGAATCGCCACCGGTTGAGATATTGGAATTGCCACGCAGAAAGGCTTGAACGCCCTCTGGCAAAACTGTATCGGGCGTGTAGCCTTGTTGCTCCAACATAAGCAGTTCGATGTCGCCCAAGTTAATGATTTCCAGCGGTGAACGGTGGTCACGCCCACGCAGTGGATCTTGGTTTTTTTGGTCCACTAATTCACGGATGGTTGAGCTACCGTCCCCCACGACATTGGCTGCGACGCGGAGCAGGACAGCCTCGCACTTGCCGTCCAAGATGAAGAAGCGGTACTCAGTTCCCGCCACGAATTCCTCCACGAGCACATGGCTGTCTTCTGAAAAGGCGATGTCCAGGGCCTTTTCATAGTCCGCAAGGCTGGCTGGTTCTTGGAAGATAGAGATGCCAAGGCCGAAGTTGGTGGACTTTGGTTTGACAACAATAGCAGAGCTGGCTACCTGTCCGTAATACCGCAGGGCATCTGTCTTGTTTGCAAATTCAGCTCCCGCAGGCACTGGAAAACCAGCCTGGTCCAAGATTTTCTTGGTCACGACCTTGTTGGCCATGGCGAGAGGGATGACGTAGTTGTCCTTGGAGGTCATGTTGCCGTTTTTGATGTACTCGACATGGTCACCATGCCAGAGTTTGAGAAATTGGTCTTCTTCATCCAAAATCTCCACGTTCAAGCCCATCTGAATGGCGTCGAAGAGAATCATCTGGGTAGAGAGTTCCATGTTTTCATAGCCCTTGAGGGCGTAAGGGGCTGTCCAAGCATAGTCATGGAAGACTTGTCCTTGCTGCTGACCAAACTTTTCTAGAGACCCATCTTCAACCTGCTCTGCTATTTTTCCGGAAAGGGTCAGATGTGGGTCTTGAAGAGCGGCCTCCACATGTGCAATGAGCTGGCCATAGTAGTCGTCTAGTCCAAAGTGGGCAACTATGGCTTTCATGGCCGTCAAGATTGGCGTGGCATCGGCCTCGCTAGGTAGAGGTGTGTGGGGGTGGCTAAGGGCGATGAGGTTGTTAAGTTTATCTGCTTTTGCTAGGGTGTTATCAACATCTGTCAGTTGGTCTAGCCAAAGAAGAGATAAGATAAAGAGGTGGACTGTATCAAGGGTTTCCTGACTAATAGCAAGCGGGTCATAGGGGTTAAGGTCGAAGGAACGGAATTCTAAATAAGAAATCCCCTTGCTGAGGTAGTCACGGCTAGTCTTGGCACCACGGAGGCGGACAGCTGAGTAAAATTCCTTCTCAGCGGATAGTTGACCAGACTGGACAGCTTGTTCGATGTCAGCCACGTATTGTTCGAGAGAAGAGAAAGAAATATGAACGTCTTCGGCATTAACATAGCCATGTTTGGAGTTGCGAATGGAACGAACGCAACCGACTTCCTCGGATAAAAATCCTTTTTCGGCTAAACTACTTGCTCCATATAAGTAAGTTAAGAGCCAGCGATAGTTGAGAAAGTTTTGTGCCAACTTGAGGTAGAGGGT
Organism: Streptococcus sp. 2022WUSS135; assembly: GCF_044427045.1. Taxonomy (NCBI): domain Bacteria; kingdom Bacillati; phylum Bacillota; class Bacilli; order Lactobacillales; family Streptococcaceae; genus Streptococcus; species Streptococcus sp. 2022WUSS135. The sequence continues at coordinate 56,377 of NZ_JAOTGL010000002.1, read as the reverse complement.
ATTTTTGAATGCGACAAAATCTGTTTCCTCGCTTAATTCAAAAAGTTGTTGGGTTAGGTCTTTTCCTAATTCAAAATTATAATGGATGCCGGACATAGACTGGACGAGCTTGCCATAGCGTTCCCCCAAACCGACACGATATTGGTACTCATAGTCGCTCTCCAGTTGGGCAATTTGGATTTCCTCTTCTGAAATCATAGGTGGCATGGATAGGGGCCAGAGGTATTCTTGCTTATCCATAGAACGTGCGGCAACATCTGTAATGGCTCCCAGTAGGCGACGAGCTTCCTTAGTCGACTGAGCGATTGGTGTAATCAACTCTAACTGTGGCTCGCTGTAGTCTGTCTGGATATAGGGGTGGAAACTACGAGAACCCAGTTTATGAGGATGGGGAGTTTGTGCAACTCTGTGGTTTGAATTGATGCGAAGTGATTCGCGCTCAATTCCAAAAGTAGCCTGAAGAATGGGGCTGTTTGGTGATAATTTTTGTAACATACTAAGTCCTTTATATTTCTGTCAAAGTCTTATTCCAATTTTATCTAGATTGGAGGGCAAATACAAATTTCTGCTACGTTTCTCGTGAAAAATGTACTGAAAACCACGGAAAGCAATCAAAGACTTCGGATTTCTCTGCCAAAAGCATATTTACACATGTCTATCTCGTGTGTTTAATCGGATTTTTTTGAAATATACTTTTAAAAAAATAAAAACATTCGCTATATATGAAATTATTGGAATTTCTTGAAAAAATGTTCGTTTTTTGATAGAATAGTGTGTAAAACGAAACTTGCAGGTGAGATTCCTGCCAGAAGTAGAAGAAAGGCTGGGCTGGTTAGCCAGTTCAGAGAAAGAGTGAATATGACATCAGTAGTTGTTGTAGGAACCCAGTGGGGCGACGAAGGTAAGGGTAAAATTACAGACTTCTTGTCTGCTAATGCTGAAGTAATCGCACGTTATCAAGGTGGTGATAACGCTGGACACACTATCGTTATCGATGGCACTAAATATAAATTGCACTTGATTCCGTCAGGAATCTTCTTCCCAGAAAAGATTTCTGTAATCGGTAATGGTGTGGTTGTCAATCCAAAATCTTTGGTGAAGGAAATCAACTATCTCCATGATTCAGGTGTGACAACAGATAATTTGCGGATTTCAGACCGCGCACACGTCATCTTGCCTTACCACATCAAATTGGACCAGTTGCAAGAAGAGTCTAAAGGTGAGAACAAGATTGGTACAACCAACAAGGGTATCGGTCCTGCTTACATGGACAAGGCAGCTCGTGTCGGTATCCGTATTGCAGACCTCTTGGACAAGGAGATTTTTGCGGAGCGTTTGAGAACAAACTTGGCTGAGAAAAACCGTTTGTTTGAGAAAATGTATGAGTCAACTCCGATTGAGTTTGACGAAATCTTTGAAGAATACTACGCTTACGGTCAAGAAATTAAAAAATATGTAACAGATACCTCTGTTATCTTGAACGATGCCCTAGACCAAGGTAAACGTGTCTTGTTTGAAGGGGCGCAAGGGGTTATGTTGGATATTGACCAAGGTACCTATCCATTCGTTACTTCTTCAAACCCAGTTGCAGGTGGTGTAACCATTGGTAGCGGTGTCGGCCCAAGCAAGATTGACAAGGTTGTTGGTGTATGTAAGGCCTACACTAGCCGTGTTGGTGACGGACCATTCCCAACTGAATTGCATGATGAAATCGGAGACCGTATCCGTGAAATCGGTAAAGAATACGGTACGACAACTGGCCGTCCACGTCGCGTTGGTTGGTTTGACTCAGTGGTGATGCGCCATAGCCGCCGTGTGTCAGGTATTACCAACTTGTCCCTCAACTCGATTGACGTCTTGTCAGGTCTTGAAACGTTGAAAATCTGCGTGGCTTATGACTTGGATGGTGAGCGTATTGACCACTACCCAGCAAGCTTGGAGCAACTCAAACGTTGTAAACCAATCTACGAAGAAATGCCAGGTTGGTCTGAAGACATCACAGGTGTACGTAGCCTGGATGAATTGCCAGAAGCGGCTCGCAACTATGTTCGTCGTATCAGCGAATTGGTAGGTGTTCGTATCTCAACCTTCTCAGTAGGTCCTGGTCGTGAACAGACCAACATCCTTGAGAGTGTCTGGAGTGCTAAATAAATCCATGAAGACTGAACGAGAGTTCGGTCTTCTTGCTTTGCCCAAATTTTGCTTTCTTGTCCAGAATTTGATATAATCATGCTTATCAAACAATAAAAGAGGTAAACAAATGGAAGGTTTATTTTTGCCGCTTGTCATGGTTGCCATGATTGGTTTTATGTTCTATTCGCAACGTAAACAACAAAAACAACGTCAAGAAGCACTAAATCAAATCAAAAAAGGTGATGAAATTGTAACCATTGGTGGGCTATTTGGTATTGTCGATGAAATCGATGATAAAAAGGTTGTTCTCGATGTTGATGGTGTTTATTTGACATTTGAACGTGGTGCTATTCGTAATCGTGTAGCAAGTTCAGGTACTACATCTGCAGTTGTTGAAGAAGCGGCAGTTGAAACGACAGAAGCGACTCCAGAATCTGTAATTGAAGAATAAGGATGAAAAACCGAGGGAAACCTTGGTTTTCTCTTGTTTTAGCCCTGCCTGATTTTTGCTATCCTAGGTAAAAATATGGTATAATGAAACGATTATACAATAAGGAAAATACCATGTTTAAATTTAATTTTAAAAAGAAAGAAAGCATTGAAACAGCAATTGAAGTCCCTAAGCATATCGCTGTGATTATGGATGGCAATGGCCGTTGGGCGAAAAAGCGGATGCAGCCACGTATTATGGGGCATAAGGCTGGTATGGATGCACTTCAAAAGGTTACCAAGACGGCTTCTGATCTGGGAGTAAAGGTGCTAACTGTCTATGCCTTTTCTACAGAAAACTGGTCTCGACCGGAAAAAGAAGTGAAGTTTATCATGAATTTACCTGTGGAGTTTTATGATAAGTATGTTCCTGAACTCCATGCCAATAATGTCAAAATTCAGATGATTGGTGACCATTCCAAACTTCCTGTTCCGACTCTCAATGCGCTTTATAAAGCTGAACAAAAGACAAAGAGTAACACTGGTTTGATTCTCAATTTCGCTCTGAACTATGGCGGTCGTGATGAGGTGACTCGCGCAGTCAAGGCTATTGCGCAAGATGTCTTGGATGCCAAGTTCAATCCTGGTGATATTGATGAGAAATTAATAGCGGATTACCTCTATACAGGAACCTTATCACCAACGTTACGCGATCCTGATCTAGTTATCCGTACAAGTGGTGAACTTCGTCTTAGCAACTTCCTGCCGTGGCAAACAGCCTACAGCGAGCTGTACTTTACAGATATTGCTTGGCCTGATTTTGATGGAGAAGCACTTAAATTAGCGATTAAAGAATACAACCGTCGCCACAGACGTTTTGGCGGTGTATAAGGAGAAGGTATGACAAACGATTTACAGAAACGAGTGATATTTGGCGGCATTGCTCTAGCTATTTTCATTCCCTTTTTGTTGGCTGGTGGGATGGCATTTCAATTTTTTGTAGGCCTGTTAGCTATCATTGCTACGGCTGAATTGATTAAAATGCATCGCCTAGCACCAAATTCTATCGAGGGTGTCTTAGCTATGTTGGCCAGTTTAGTCTTGGCTCTTCCGCTCCAGAATTATCTGACATTTTTACCGACGGATGGAAATTACACAGCCTACGCCATTGTAGTATTTTTACTGCTTGGTTCGACGGTTTTTAATATCGGCCATTACAACTATTCCGATGTGGTCTTTCCAATTGCCTCAAGTTTCTATGTTGGTATCGGCTTTCATAGTTTGATACTGGCTCGTATGGATGGGCTCAATAAAGTCTTCTTTGCCCTCTGTTTAGTCTGGGCAACAGACATTGGCGCCTACTTAATCGGTCGTCAGATTGGTCGGAGAAAATTATTGCCGAAGGTTTCACCGAATAAAACGGTTGAAGGCTTTGTAGGCGGTATTCTTTCTGCGGTGGTAGTTGCTATCATTTTCTTGATTGTCGATAAGTCCTTGTTGGCGGGCTATTCATTTGGCATGATGTTGTTGTTAGTTGTGATTTTCTCGATATTCTCACAATTCGGAGACTTAGTAGAAAGTGCTATTAAACGCCATTTTGGTGTGAAGGATTCTGGAAAAATTATTCCAGGACACGGCGGTATCCTGGATCGTTTTGACGGTATGATTTTTGTCTTTCCAATCATGCACTTCTTTGGATTATTTTAAGGAGGTACTATGAAGGGAATTTTAGCATTTATATTTATATTTGGTGTGATTGTAGTTGTCCATGAATTTGGTCACTTCTACTTCGCCAAGAAAGCGGGTATCCTTGTGAGGGAATTTGCGATTGGGATGGGTCCCAAAATTTTCGCTCATACGGGTAAGGATGGGACACTTTACACCATCCGTATTCTTCCTCTAGGTGGCTATGTTCGAATGGCTGGATGGGGTGAAGATAAGACAGAGATTAAGACAGGTAGTCCTGCCAGCCTCAGCTTGAATGAAGCTGGTGTTGTGACGCGGATTAATTTGTCTGGTAAGCAACTGGATAGTCTCAGTTTGCCAATGAATGTAACCAGTTTTGACTTTGAAGAAAAATTGGAAATCACAGGCTTGGTCTTGGAAGAAAGCAAGACCTATAAGGTTGATCATGATGCCACGATTGTAGAGGAAGATGGAACAGAAGTTCGGATTGCTCCACTTGATGTTCAGTATCAAAATGCGACAGTCTGGGGACGGTTGATGACCAACTTTGCGGGTCCCATGAATAACTTTATTCTAGGGATTCTAGTATTTATTATTTTGTTCTTCATGCAAGGCGGGGTTGCCAACCCATCAAGCAATGCAGTAAGTATTACTGAAGGTGGTGCTTTGCAGGCTGCGGGTGTTGTCACAGGGGACAAGATTCTTTCGGTCAATGGGAACACGACAGATAGCTACACAGAAGTTGCAACGATTATTAGCAAAGCAGCGACAGATGCAACAACAGCCCCAAGCTTTGATTTGGTTGTTGAGCATGATGGGAAAAAACGTCATGTCTCCGTTACTGCTGAACAAGTAGATGGGGCCTATCGAATTGGTATCTCACCGATTTTGAAAACTGGTTTCGTTGATAAAATTGTCGGTGGTTTCCAAGAAGCGGGAGCGACAGCTCTTAGGGTTGTAACAGCTTTGAAGAATCTAATTGCAAACTTTGATGTTAAGCAGTTGGGGGGGCCGGTTGCTATTTATAAAGTAAGTTCTCAAGCGGCTGAATTTGGTTTGGTTTCTGTATTGGGGCTAATGGCTGCGCTCTCCATTAACCTTGGAATCTTCAATTTGATTCCAATTCCAGCCTTGGATGGTGGTAAGATTGTTATGAATATTCTGGAAGCCATTCGTAGAAAACCACTCAAACCAGAGACGGAATCTTATATCACTCTAGCAGGTGTAGCCGTTATGGTGGTTCTTATGATAGTAGTCACTTGGAATGATATTATAAGAGTCTTCTTCTAAGATAATTTGAAATTTATGAAAGGAATTGAATGCGTGCTAAACGCAGGATGTTCTGAAAACTATTAAAGGAATTGAACACGGGCTGAAACCTGTGTCTTCCTGTCAAACAAACGATGAAAGGAATAAAGGAGGTTCGTAATTGAACTCGGTCTAAAAACTCGGAAAATAGTTCGAGGACTACACCTCTGGATTTCCTGATGATGAATATAAGAAAGGAATTGAATGCGTGCTAAATGCAGGATATTCTGAAAACTACGAAAGGAATTGAACACGGGCTGAAACCGTGTCTTCCTGTCAAACAAATGATGAAAGGAATAAAGGAGGTTCGTAATTGAACTCGGTCTAAAAACTCGGAAAATAGATTGAGAGTTATGCCTCTGGATTTCCTGATGATGAAACTACGAAAGGAACTGAATGCGTGCTAAACGCAGGATGTTCTGAAAACTACGAAAAAGAAAGGAACAGAGAGTTTTCATATTTGAACTCGAGCGTCAGCGAGGGTTTTGATAAGTGACTTCTGTGATTCCTAATCAAGTTAAACTACGAAAGGAATTGAACAAAAGCTAAAAACCTAGTAAAAAAGACCAATCGCCTTGTGCCGATAGGCACTGCGTTGATTGCCTATTTTTATACGGTTTTCTTGACGCTTTTGTATCTTAAATTATGAAACAGTCTAAAATGATTATCCCTACTTTGCGGGAGATGCCTTCGGATGCGTCGGTGATTAGCCACGCTTTGATGTTACGTGCGGGTTATGTCCGTCAGATTTCTGCTGGTATTTACAGCTACTTGCCATTGGCTAACCGTGTGATTGAAAAAGCAAAAAATATCATGCGTGAGGAGTTTGATAAGATTGATGCTATTGAATTTTTAGCGCCAGCGCTTTTGTCAGCAGATATCTGGCGTGAGTCAGGTCGTTATGAAACATATGGCGATGACCTTTACAAGCTCAAAAACCGCGAAGGTTCTGACTTTATCTTGGGACCAACTCACGAAGAAACGGTGACTCTTTTGGCGCGTGATGCGGTCCAGTCTTACAAACAGTTGCCGCTCAACATCTACCAAATCCAGCCAAAATACCGCGATGAAAAACGCCCGCGTAACGGTCTTCTCCGTGGTCGTGAGTTTATCATGAAAGACGGTTACAGCTTCCATGCTAGTTATGAGAGCTTGGACCAGACCTACGATGACTACAAGGCGGCTTACGAGGCAATTTTCACTCGTGCAGGCTTGGAGTTCAAAGCTATCATCGGTGACGGTGGTGCCATGGGTGGTAAGGATAGCCAGGAGTTCATGGCTATTACACCAGACCGTACTGACCTGGACCGTTGGGTTGTCTTGGACAAGTCGGTTGCTTCTTTTGAGGAAATCCCAGAGGATGTTCTTGAAGCGATCAAGGAAGAACTCTTGGCATGGTCTGTGTCTGGTGAAGATACCATCACCTACTCTAGCGAATCAGGCTACGCTGCAAACCTAGAAATGGCGACTAGCGAATACAAACCAAGTACAGCAGTTGTCGTCGAAGAAGACTTGGTTAAAGTAGCGACGCCAGATGCCAAAACCATCGACGAAGTGGCAGCCTTCTTGAATGTTGCGGAAGAGCAAACTATCAAAACCATGCTCTTTATGGCAGATGGCGAGCCAGTTGTTGCCCTCCTTGTTGGCAATGATCAAGTGAACGACGTCAAGTTGAAAAACCACCTCGGAGCAGATTTCTTTGATGTAGCAGGCCCAGCGGATGCTGAAAACATCTTCGGTGCAGGATTTGGTTCCCTTGGACCAGTCGGCTTGCCAGAAAACATTAAGATTATTGCAGACCGCAAGGTGCAAGATGTGAAAAATGCTGTTGTCGGTGCCAACGAAGACGGTTTCCACTACACAGGTGCCAATGCAGGGCGTGATTTCCAAGTGACTGAGTATGTGGACATTCGTGAAGTCAAGGAAGGCGAGCCTTCTCCAGATGGACACGGGGTTCTCAACTTTGCCCGTGGTATCGAGATTGGTCACATCTTCAAACTCGGTACACGCTATTCTGACAGCATGAATGCCAACATCTTGGATGAGAATGGTCGTTCTATGCCGATTATCATGGGATGCTACGGAATCGGTGTTAGCCGCCTCTTGTCAGCTGTTCTTGAGCAACACGCTCGCCTCTTTGTTAACAAGACACCAAAAGGCGAATACCGTTACGCTTGGGGAATCAACTTCCCTAAAGAATTGGCACCGTTTGATGTGCATTTGATTCCAGTCAATGTCAAAGATGAAGCGGCAATGGAATTGACTCAGTCTATCGAAGCGAGCTTGGTTGGTGCAGGCTATGAAGTATTAACTGACGACCGTAACGAGCGTGTAGGTGTTAAGTTCTCTGACAGTGACTTGATTGGCTTGCCAATCCGTGTGACTGTTGGTAAGAAAGCAGCTGATGGCATCGTCGAAGTGAAGATCAAGGGCACAGGTGATACTGTGGAAGTCCATGTGGACCAACTCCTTGAAACCTTGCAAATCCTTACAAAAGAAAATGAATAACAGAAAAAGACTTGGTTGATGATAGCCAAGTCTTTGTTGATAAAATGGGAGTGGGAAAGAACTCGACTAGGTCAAAAAGAGTTCGTCAACAAGTCTTTATTTCTAGTTGTTGAGCTGAAACAGTCTATTCCCAGACTGTTTCACTCCCACCCCCGCATAGCTCCAAAGGTTCGGGGAACCTTTGGAGGTTGGAGATGAAGCGAACTTTGTTCGCAACAGTCGTAATGGTCGGATTTGGAGTGTGAAACACGAATTGCTGAGATTTGCTTTGCAAATCTTATCTCCAACCTTTAACAGTCCAGTGGACTGTTAAAGCCAATCAACCACTGCGCTGAGATGTTGACACGAACTCTGATAAGTTGCGCGGGTCTTTTTCCAAAAGCCTATTTTTTTTATAACATATTTAGTAGGAGGTTATAGAGGATAGCTCCTGCGACTCCTCCAAGAATTGGGCCAGCAACTGGGATCCAGCTATAAGACCAGTCAGAATCTCCCTTGTGAGGAATTGGAAGGATAGCATGCATGATACGAGGACCAAGGTCACGAGCAGGATTGACTGCGTAGCCTGTTGTAGATCCTAGTGAGAAACCGATTGCAAATACGATAAGTCCCACGATGATTGGGCCGAGGCCAGCGCTGACATTGTTAGGGCCAATTGCAAGGATTCCCATGACTAAGACAGCTGTGCCAAGAGCCTCGCCGAGCAAGTTTGAAGCTGTGTGACGAAGAGCTGGTCCAGTAGAGAAGGTAGCAAGGATTGTTCCGCTATCTTTTGTTTCCTGCCAATGTGGGTAGAAATGGAGATAGAGGACGATGGATGCCAACATTGCTCCAGCAAATTGGGCAAGTAGGAAGCCTGGGACTTGAGCCCATGGTAGGGAGCCGATAGATGCCATTGCGATAGTGACAGCTGGATTCAGGTGGGCAGGTCCAAAAATTCCTGATACGTAGACGGCAATTGTTACAGCGATGCCCCATCCTAGTACGATGGTCAGCCAGCCGCTATTTTCAGCCTTGGTTTTAGAGAGGATGCAGGATGCAACCACACCGTTTCCAAGTAATACTAGTATGAAAGTTCCAAGTAATTCTCCAATCAGATTCATAATGACCTCCTATTTATTGATTGTCAGTTCTTTTAATTGTTCAAGAATAGTCTCCAAGTCAGCTCCAGCCTGCAAGAGAGCTGCGGCAGTATAGCAACCTTCGACGACTGGTACGGTCTGGATAAGAATTTGTTTGTCTGTAAAATCGGCAGCAAGTTCCATATTCATTCGGGCGCTACCTAGATCGAAAAAGGCAAGGAGGGTATCAGCAGGGTTTGCTTCAACTCGCTCTTGTACGATTTCAAAGCTAGTACCGATGCTACCATCTTCTAGTCCGCCACAGTAGGTGATGGGAATATCTTTGGCGACTTCAGATACTAGGTCAATGATTCCCTGTGCCAAATTTTTTGAATGGGATACGAGTAAGATACCAACCTTTGTCATAGTCCTGCCTCCAACATGGCTTCAAAGAGAAGTCCAGATGAGAAAGAGCCTGGGTCAATGTGTCCAATAGACCTTTCTCCAACATAGGACGCGCGTCCCTTGGTTGCAGCAATATTCTTTGTTCCTTGAACGGCTTTATGGATAATTTCCGTTGTCAGCTGGCTTTCTCTTAGGGCAGAAATAACAGGAATCCAGACGTCTACCATGGTTTTCTCGCCTAATTCAGCCTTGCCGCGTTTTTGGATCATGTCCAAACCTGCTTGTAGCATGTCTGCCAAATCAGTGCCGGCTTGACTGGCTTTGGTAATACCCATAAAGGCAGAGCCGTAGAGAGGACCGGAAGCACCGCCAACCTTGCTGAGAAGTTGCATGGCAACCACCTTAAAGACTTGGTCGGCAGTCTCATAGTCTTTTTCAGATAGCTCCTGCATGACGGCAGCCATTCCTCGCGCCATGTTGCCCCCGTGATCTCCATCTCCGATAGGAGAGTCAAGCTCACTCAAATAATCTTTGTTTTCTTGAATTTTCTTGTTGAATGTCTCCATCCAGAGTAATGCTTGTTTTGCATCCATAGTCTTTCTCCTACCAAGCTACCACTTCAACAGGGGCCTGCAAAGCGTCAATCCAGCTTGGGTCTTCTAGTTTGATTAAGGTCAATGACAGTCCAGCCATATCAATCGATGTCATGTAGTTACCGATTTTCTTGTAGTCAACGACCACGCCTTTTTTAGCCAGCAATTGAGCAACGTCGTTGGCAAAGACATATTGTTCCATGAGAGGGGTAGCGCCGAGACCGTTGATAAGGACACCATAGTGCTCGCCATCTTGAATATCGAAGTCTTCTGCCAATTTCTCAACCAATTCTTCAGCCAATTGAGCAGATGGTTGGAGTTTTTCTTTCTTATAGCCAGGTTCGCCATGGATACCGACACCATATTCAAATTCATCTTCTTCAAGGACGAAGCCTGGTTTGCCCACTTCTGGTACAGTAGCGCCTGATAGGGCTAAGCCGATAGTCTTGATTTGTGGGACGAGACGGTCAGCCAGTTCCTTGATTTCTGCTAGGGATTTGCCAGTTGTTGCAGCGTGACCGAGAATCTTGTGGACAAGGATGGTACCTGCTACCCCACGACGGCCTTGGGTATAGAGGCTATTTTCCACAGCGATGTCATCGTCCACAACGACACTGGCCACTTCGATGCCCTCCATTTCCGCCAATTCTTGCGCCATCTCAAAGTTCATGATGTCGCCGGAGTAGTTTTTGATGACCATAAAGACGCCTGCACCCTCGTCAGCAGCCTTGATGGCTTCCAAGATTTGGTCTGGTGTTGGTGAGGTAAATACTGCGCCACATACAGCGGCGGACAACATGCCCTTGCCGACAAAGCCTGCATGAGAAGGTTCGTGACCAGAGCCACCTCCTGAGATGATGCCGACTTTACCAGTTTTTTCAGCCTTGCGGATAATCACATCAAATCCATCGATACGATCGACAAGATCTTGGTGCATAAAGACAAGTCCTTTTAACATTTCATCAACGACATGTTCGGGTTGATTGATAATTTTTTTCATGAGAAAACTCCTTTGTTTTTGTTTGCGCTTTCATTTTACATTGTCCGAAAGAAAAAAGGAAGGGACAGATTGTCCAAAGTGTCCCTTTTGTTCCAAAGAAAAGCATGATAGGGTATAATAAAGAGGAAGCGAAAGGAAGTGACATATGCCAACCTCGTTGATTACAAAGAAAAGGATTGCAAAGGCTTTTAAAAAACAGCTATCCCTAAAATCCTTTGATAAAATCTCAGTTGTCGACATCATGCAGGAAGCAGGAATTCGTCGTCAAACCTTTTACAACCATTTTTTAGACAAGTATGAGTTGCTGGACTGGATATTTGAAACAGAATTGCAGGAGCAGGTAACTGACAATCTGACCTATATTAGTGGAATCAAGCTTCTGGATGAGCTTTTGTACTACATCGAGAGTAACCAATCTTTCTATAGGCAACTCTTTGAGATTAAGGGGCAAAATGATTTTGTCAGCTATTTAGAAGGCTACTTTATGGTTTTGATGGAGAAAATTATCAACGAATACCAGCTTCAGGAGGGGAAAATGATTTCCCAACAGGATAAGCATTTTTTGATTCTCTATCATGTTAATGCTTGGATTGGACTGATAAAGGAAGGACTGACGCAGTCGCCTTGTCAGATTCACAGTTATTGGAAGCAAATGGTGGCTCTTGTTCGCGAGTCGTTTTTGATTTTGTAGGAGTTAATATATGGTGTTTATTAGAAATAGACAGGCAACAATTATTGAAGATTATTTGGATGGTTTCTGTCGAACCAATCCTAAAGTGAAGAAAGTGAAGGGGCTTCCGATTGTTCTGCAAAGAAGACAAAATGGAGAACTGATTCCGATTGTTTCTGGCGGTGGTTCTGGTCATGAGCCAGCCCATGTTGGCTTCGTCGGTAAAGGAATGCTGACTGCAGCAGTTTATGGAGAGATTTTTACTCCACCAACTGCTGAAGAAGTCTTGGCAGCCATTCGTGCAGTAGATAAGGGCAAGGGAGTTTTTCTGATTGTAAAAAACTTTGAGGCAGACCTTGTCTCTTTTAGAAAAGCCATCGAATTGGCTCGGCAGGAGGGAATTGCAGTCAAGTACATCGTATCCCATGATGATATTTCGGTCGATACTAAAAATAATTTCCGTATGCGGCATAGGGGGCTTGCAGGGACCATTCTACTTCATAAGATATTAGGAGCTGCTGCGCTTACTGGCTATAGCTTGGATGAATTGGAACAGCTGGGACTGTCTCTGGCAACAGAGATTGCGACCATCGGTTTTGCAACCAAGTCGGCCTATTTGCCCAATGCTGCCCTGCCTTTGTTTGAGTTGGAGGAGGGACAAATATCTTACGGCATCGGTATCCATGGAGAAGAAGGCTATCGGACCGTTCGTTTTGAATCCTCTGAGCAGTTAGCCAACGAAATTGTGAACAAATTAAAATTAAAATTTCGCTGGAAAGAGGGGGAAGACTACATCCTCCTGGTCAATAATCTTGGATCTATGTCCGAGGTTGAGCAAGGAATCTTTTTGAACGACATTTGCCAATTTCTAGAGCTAGAAGGTCTGAAGCTTTCCTATATAAAAACAGGTAAGTTTATGACCAGTCTTGATATGGGAGGAATTTCTGTCACCCTCTGTCGTGTCAAGGATCAAAAATGGCTGGACTTTTTAGAAGCACCGACAGAAGCTGCGGCTTGGTAGGTTCCTCTTTTCATAGAACATCCACCTCTAGGGGTTTTCCCATAGAGGTTTTTCGTGCACTCTTTCTATTTTTTAGACAAAATACCTTGACAAAAATGGTCGGGGGGGAGAATAGTAGTGATAAACAAAAAGTTTGTCATAAAACGATTCAGAAGGATGATAAGATGACAAAGAAAAAACAATTGACCGGACTCGTGCTTGCGACAGGTTTGGCTGTTTTTGGAAGCGAAGTCCAAGCAGACGAAATCGTCACAGCTACTAGTCCAGCAGAGGTGGAAGCTGTCAGTTCGACGACCACTAGCCAACCGGTCACTGCTCAGGATGTGGCAGATGCTCAGGCTGTGGTTGATGATGCCAGTCAAGTAGCGCAAGCCATTGATACAGCAGTGGCGACAACGGAGCAGGATTGGGTATGCTCGGATTGGCAGTAGGAGTGAGACGGAAAGGAGAGTAGGGATGAGTAATCACGTAGAAAATAAAGAGGATGTAAATCTAATTGTGGCCTATAAATTGGGAGACCGCTACAATGGTGAAATGCTTGCTAGAAGTGTATTGGATGCCCACTATTTTCATGCAATGAATAACGGCGGTAGAGTTTTGTTTACAGTAGAGACTCAAAATGTTACGAAGATCGGTAGTGGAAAACAGCCAGGAAAAATCATCTTGACACCAGGCGATTTTTCAAGAGGATTTGAGGCGGTTATAGTTGATTTTGATGAGTTTCAGAACAGAATGTCAAACTCTAGCTACCGAAATCCGTCACAATTTAATACGAACCAAGAAATTATGGCTAACCATACCTGGTTTGAACTAAATGATCTTAAATGGCTTACTACTTCAGACTTGGCACAATTCAAAAATGTGAACACAAGTAAACCACTTACGGTTAGTTTATCAGGTCAACCTTGTCGTATTTATGTTCAGTAAGTACGCTGGAATAACTAGGTATTGAAAAATTCACAATATAAATAAACAAAATCCTCGGAAAGCGCTCTGAGGATTTTTGTTCTGTGTTCATATTTTTATAAAGTTTATGGTATAATTATTTAGTAGAAAAGTGAAGACGGTGGCTTTCGATTTTCTGAAAGTGAGGTGATGCCTATGGGCAATTCATCAAAAACTAACAGAAAGGCTAACCTATACTTGATGGCAAGTAAACTTGCTCATCAAGTAACGACAAATCCTGTGGAATTTGTCTAAGGTGTGCACTAGTTTTATTTTTGAAAAATATCGTTTCAAAAATAAAACGTCGGGGGCCGGTTTCGGCTTTTTAAGTTGTACAAACGATTCTGGCTTTTGGTAGCTTTACCATTGCTTTAGTCAGTTTGTGCTATAAAATCTTCAAAGAAAATGACAAAAAATAACCCGTCCCCACTTTTGACCGAGTTGCTGGACGAGTTATAGTCTAATATAAACGAGTCACCGTCTTTTTAACGGTTCTACGTTGGGTAGTTGTTGACGCAACTACCTTTTTCTATCTCTATTATAACACGAAAGCTTGAAAAAGCCAATTTAAATGGTAGTGTCCTGCCAGAAAAGTCCCTGGCTTAGTCCAAGAAAAATTCTTTCATTTATGGTAAAATGTTTCTAACGAACTACAAAGGAAATAAGTATGTCAGATAAGTTTCAACTCTTGCTACAACAAATCGGAATGCCTCTTGATGCACGACAATCAGGGGCTTTTTCGACTGCAACGATTGAGAAAGTAGTCTTGCACAAGGTCAGCAAACTCTGGGAATTTACCTTCCGTTTTGAAAAGCCCTTGCCGCTGATGGATTACCAACTCTTTAAGGCTCGTTTGGCGACTGAGTTTGACAAGGTGGGCAATAAGATTCAATTTTCTATTGTCAGCGATGCGGAGGCCTTTGAAGCTGGTTTGGTAGAAGCTTATTATCCAGAAGCTTTTACGGAAGATTTGTGCCAGAGTGCAGGCTTCAAGGCTCTTTTTCAGCCATTAGAGGTGGCTTATAGAGATGGTGTTTTGTGGATAAAAGGTCCTGAAACCATTGACACAGATCATTTTCGGAAGAATCATCTGCCAAATCTTGTGGAACAATACAAGCGATTTGGTTTTGGCAATCTTGCGGTGGACATCCAAGTCTGTCAGGAAATGACGCAGCAACAAGCGGAGATTGTCCATGCGCAAAATGAAGAAATTTACCAGCAAGCTAATGAAGAAAACTTAGCGGCCCTTGAACAACTGGCTCAAATGGCGCCACCACCAGAGGCAGCTCAGCCATTTGTCCCAGAATATAAGAAAAATCGTCCTGCCAAGGTCAATATCGAAAAGGCTGAGATTACGCCTATGATTGAGGTGGATAGCGAGGAGAACAGGATTGTTTTTGAGGGACTGGTCTTTGAGGTCGAGCAGAAGACGACCAAGACGGGGCGGGTCATTATCAACTTTAAGATGACCGACTATACTTCGTCCTTCACCTTGCAGAAGTGGGCTAAGAATGAGGAAGAGGCTCAGAAGTTTGATATGGTCAAAAAGGGCAACTGGTTGCGGGTGCGAGGCAATGTGGAGACTAATAATTTCACTCGTGATTTGACTATGAACGTGCAGGAAATCCAAGAGGTCAAGAAGGAAATCCGTAAGGATCTTATGCCTGAAGGGGAGAAACGGGTCGAGTTTCATGCTCATACCAACATGTCTACCATGGATGCCCTGCCTGCTGTTGAGGACTTGGTGGCACGTGCTGCGGCTTGGGGACACAAGGCGGTGGCCATTACTGACCATGGCAATGTCCAGTCCTTCCCCCATGGCTATCATGCTGCCCGTAAAGCTGGAATCAAACCGCTCTTCGGGATGGAGGCCAATATTGTCGAGGACTCTGTGCCCATTGCTTACAACGAAGCAGATGTAGTCCTGTCCGAAGCGACCTATGTGGTCTTTGACGTGGAAACAACCGGTCTCTCTGCAGTCAACAATGCCCTGATTCAGATTGCGGCGTCTAAGATGCACAAGGGCAATATTATTGCAGAATTTGATGAGTTTATCGATCCAGGTCATCCGCTCAGTCAATTTACAACAGATCTGACAGGAATCACTGATGAGCATGTGCGTGGTTCTAAACCTCTGGAACAAGTCCTGCGTGAGTTTCAAGAATTCTGTCAAGATTCCGTCATGGTTGCCCACAACGCGACCTTTGACGTTGGCTTTATGAATGTCAACTATGAACGAGCAGGCTTACCTATTATTAGCCAGCCTGTCATTGATACCTTGGAATTTGCTCGTAACCTCTACCCCGACTTTAAGCGTCATGGTTTAGGTCCTCTCACCAAGCGGTTTGGTGTTGCTCTTGAACACCACCACATGGCCAACTACGATGCGGAGGCGACAGGGCGCCTGCTCTTCATCTTCCTAAAAGATGCTCTGGAGAAGCACAATTTGACCAATCTCAACCAGCTAAATACGGAGCTGATTGCGGAGGATTCCTATAAGAAGGCTCGTGTCAAGCATGCCACGTTATATGTGATCAATCAAGTTGGTTTGAAAAATATGTTCAAACTGGTCTCTCTTTCTAATACCAAGTATTTTGAGGGAGTTCCACGTATTCCACGGACCGTTCTCAATGCCCATCGTGAAGGCTTAATATTGGGAACAGCCTGTCAAGAGGGCGAGGTCTTCGATGATTTACTCTCCAAAGGGATAGATGAAGCGGTTAAAACGGCAGCCTATTATGATTTTATCGAAGTTATGCCACCTGCCCTCTATGCTCCCATGATTGCCAAGGAGCAGTTTAAGGACATGGCAGAGATTGAAGAAACCATCAAGCAGTTGATTGAGGTAGGGCGTAGGGCAGGTCTGCCAGTTTTGGCGACAGGAAATGTTCACTATATTGACCCCGAAGAGGAAATCTATCGGGAAATCATTGTTCGTGCTCTAGGTCAAGGGGCACCGATTAACTGGACCATCGGAAATGGTGAGAATGCCCAACCAGCACCACTACCTAAAGCTCACTTTAGAACGACCAGCGAGATGTTGGACGAATTTGCATTCTTGGGAGAAAGTCTGGCGCATGAGATTGTCATTACCAATCCCAATGCCATGCTCGATCGGTTTGAAGATGTTCAGGTAGTCAAGACCGACCTCTACACGCCTTATATTGAGAAGGCCGAGGAAACGGTGGCGGAATTGACCTATCAAAAAGCCTTTGAAATTTATGGCAATCCTCTGCCAGATATTATCGATCTGCGGATTGAGAAGGAATTGACCTCCATTCTGGGTAATGGATTCGCCGTGATTTATCTGGCGTCGCAGATGTTGGTGCACCGGTCAAATGAGCGGGGCTACCTGGTGGGTTCACGGGGGTCTGTCGGCTCCAGTTTCGTTGCGACCATGATTGGGATTACCGAAGTAAACCCTATGCCTCCTCACTATGTCTGTCCAAATTGTCAACACAGTGAATTTATCACAGACGGTTCCTATGGTTCAGGTTTTGACCTGCCAGACAAGGACTGTGAAAAGTGTGGCACCAAGTATAAAAAAGATGGGCAGGACATTCCTTTCGAGACCTTCCTTGGTTTCGATGGAGACAAGGTTCCCGATATTGACTTGAACTTCTCAGGGGATGACCAACCGTCTGCCCATTTGGATGTTCGGGATATTTTTGGCGAAGAAAATGCCTTCCGTGCAGGAACGGTAGGTACGGTAGCTGCTAAAACTGCCTATGGTTTTGTCCGAGGCTATGAGCGGGATTATGGCAAATTCTACCGTGATGTTGAAGTAGAACGCCTGGCTGCTGGCGCGGCCGGTGTCAAACGGACGACTGGTCAGCACCCAGGGGGAATTATCGTATTCCCTGACTACATGGATGTCTATGACTTTACACCTGTTCAGTATCCTGCCGATGATGTGACGGCCAGCTGGCAGACCACCCACTTTAACTTCCACGATATTGATGAAAACGTCTTGAAACTCGATATTCTGGGACACGATGATCCAACCATGGTTCGGAAGTTGCAGGACTTGTCGGGCATTGATCCGCAGACCATTCCTGCTGATGATAAGGGAGTGATGGCCCTCTTTTCTGGTACGGAAATTTTGGGAGTTACCCCAGAGCAGATTGGGACACCGACAGGTATGCTGGGCATTCCTGAATTTGGAACCAACTTTGTACGGGGGATGGTGGAGGAAACCAAACCGACCACTTTTTCGGAACTCTTGCAGTTATCTGGTCTATCGCACGGTACAGACGTTTGGTTGGGCAATGCCCAGGACTTGATTAAGGCAGGAATTGCTAATCTATCTACTGTTATCGGTTGTCGGGATGACATCATGGTTTACCTCATGCACGCAGGTTTGCCACCTAAGATGGCCTTTAACATCATGGAGCGGGTGCGGAAGGGCTTGTGGCTCAAGATTTCCGAGGAAGAGCGAAATGGCTACATTCAAGCCATGAAGGATAACAAGGTTCCAGACTGGTACATCGAATCCTGTGGGAAAATCAAGTACATGTTCCCTAAAGCCCACGCGGCTGCCTACGTTATGATGGCCTTGCGGGTTGCCTATTTCAAGGTTCATCACCCACTTTACTACTATTGTGCTTATTTCTCTATTCGTGCCAAGGCCTTTGATTTGGCGACCATGTCAGGCGGTCTAGATAAAGTCAAGGCTAAGATGGAAGAAATTGCTCTTAAGAAGAAAAACAATGAAGCCTCAAACGTTGAGCAGGACCTTTACACCACCTTAGAATTGGTCAATGAGATGCTGGAACGTGGCTTCAAGTTCGGCAAATTGGACCTTTACAAGTCTCATGCGACCGACTTCTTGATTGAAGAAGATACCCTCATCCCACCATTTGTCGCTATGGATGGTCTGGGAGAGAACGTTGCCAAGCAGGTTGTGGCGGCGCGTGCCGAAGGAGAATTTCTCTCCAAGACAGAACTCCGTAAACGTGGTGGATTGTCAGGTACGCTTGTTGAAAAAATGGATGAAATGGGCATTCTCGGTAAAATGCCAGAGGATAACCAGTTGAGTCTCTTCGATGATTTGTTTTAAAAAAGGAAATGATGAAAAAAAGAAATATTTTAGTTGAGTTATTAAAAGGAATTGGTCTAGTACTGCTTTCTACTATCTTGTGGACATTGATCTTATCTTTTGCCACACCGGAATCATCATCAGGTATTTACGAACCTTTTCCAGGTTTTACTGTGATTGCTGGTATACTAACGAGTTTCATTCTCCATATTATTATGAAGTATAACCAGCTTCGTCAGGCTGAACAAGCCGCGAAAGCTAGTAAAAGTCATATCGTTGTTATTGAAGAGCGCAATCAGGCCTTGATGGAGAAAGCAAACCGCTTGGTTGAAAAACACCAGAATCTTGAAAAAGAAACCATTTTGGACATCAATAAATCCGTTTCCAAAATTCGAACGGTTGAAGAAAAAACTGTTATGAAATCCACCAAGATTGAAAGTTCACAAGAATTTGGTCAATTTTTGCGTCAAATGCCGGAATTGATGGCCAATAAACATATTGAAAGGTTACTGAATGAAATTTTTGAAACAGAAAATAATTTAGCACAATGGAAGATTTCATACAATCAGCAGGTTGAGTACTTCAATACTCTGTTGCATCAGTTTCCGATTAGCATCATTGCCAAAATCATTCGCCTGAAGGACTTGGAATTTTATAAGGAACATTCGCTGACTGATTTTACAGACGAGATGTTGGGGCTATAAGATAAAGAAGGGTCTATCAATGTATCTTAAGTATTTGATAGGCTTTTTTTGCCATCTTTTTGTAAATTCTCTGTCACTACTTTATGAAAATCAGACTATCTGCTGTAACTATCTTAATTTTCACGGAGTATAAAAAAGTCAGACTAGGAATTTGACACTACTTAGTAATAATGATACAATCTCTATATAGTGATAAAAACTACTATGTAGTAACAATTAGAAAAGAGGAAATCCTATGTCAAACTTTGTAAAACTTCAAGAAACTCGTCGTTCTATCTATGCACTTGGTAAAGAATTGCCAGTATCAAACGAAGAAGTAGTAGCGCTTGTAGAAAAAGCCATGAAAGAATCTCCATCAGCTTTCAACTCACAATCAAGCCGTGCAGTTGTACTTTTTGGAGCTGAATCAGATGCTTTCTGGAACGAAATTGCTTACAGCGAATTGGAAAAAGTAACACCTGCAGAAGCTTTTGAAGCAACAAAAGGTCGCTTAGCTGGTTTTGCGACAGGTGCTGGTACTATCTTGTTCTTCGAAGACCAAGATGTTGTCAAAGGCTTGCAAGAAAGCTTCCCACTTTATGCAGAAAACTTCCCAATCTGGTCTGAACAAGCTCACGGTATCAACTTGTACGCAGTATGGTTGGCTTTTGCTGAGAAAAACATCGGCATGAACGTACAACACTACAACCCATTGGTTGACGCACAAGTTGCTGAAAAATACGGTATCCCAGCTAACTGGAAACTCCGTGCACAAGCACCATTCGGAAGCATCGCAGCTCCAGCAGCAGACAAAGACTATATGGCGGATGGGGATCGTGTAAAGGTTTTTGGTAACTAGTAAAGTTTACAGTTCGCTTTATTACGTCGTTAACTCGCTTTGGCGTACTTCAGTACAGCCTTCAGCTGTTGACACGAACTCTGTTCGTTTTATCTCCAACCTCTAACTGTCTCCCAGACAGTTAGAGCTAGTACTAAAAGCAAACTGAGATCTTTATGCTTAGAAAATTGGGATCAGACGTTGTTGACTTGATGTGGTGAGTGTAAAGCTCCAGTGTGGCAACAGATAGAAACCAATCCTATTAAAGAATATTGATTAAACTTCCTGTATCAGCAGGAAGTTTTTTTGTCAGCCCAGCTTCAAAATATGATACAATAATAGGGTATTTCAAAGTACAAAGGAGAAAAAGATGGTATTACCAAATTTTAAAGAAAATCTCGCTAAATATGCTAAACTTTTGGTTTCAACAGGTATCAATGTGCAGCCAGGTCACACGATTCAATTGACAATTGGAGTAGATCAGGCTGAGTTGGCTCGTTTGATTGTCAAAGAAGCATATGCTCACGGTGCTAAGGAAGTCTTGGTCAACTGGTTGGACGATGTGATTGCGCGTGAACGTTTGGTCAATGTAGATGTGGAACTCTTGGAACAAGTTCATCCACAACGTGTTACTGAAATGAACTACCTCCTAGAGCGCAGGGCAAGCCGTTTGGTTGTCTTGTCTGAAGATCCAGGAGCTTACGACGGTGTTGATCCAGAGAAATTGTCTCGCAACGCTCGTGCACTCAGCCAAGCTTTGCAGCCAATGCGTCAAGCAACGCAAGCTAACAAGGTTAGTTGGACACTTGGTGCAGCCTCTGGTTTGGAATGGGCTAAAAAAGTCTTTCCAAATGCAGCGTCTGACGAAGAGGCAGTGGACCTCCTTTGGGATCAAATCTTCAAGACTTGCCGTATCTACGAAGAAGATCCAATCAAGGCTTGGGAAGAGCATGAGGCACGCTTGGTGGCTAAGGCTAAGGTCCTTAACGACGAGCAGTTTGTCAAATTGCACTACACAGCACCAGGAACTGACCTCGTTCTTGGTATGCCGAAGAATCACTTGTGGGAAGCGGCTGGTTCGGTCAATGCCCAAGGTGAACACTTTATTGCCAACATGCCAACAGAAGAGGTCTTCACAGCACCTGACTACCGTGTGGCAGATGGCTATGTAACGTCAACAAAACCACTCAGCTACAATGGTAACATCATCGAAGGCATCAAAGTAACCTTCAAAGATGGTGAAATCGTGGATGTAACAGCTGAAAAAGGCGACGAAGTCATGAAGAAATTGGTCTTTGACAATGCCGGTGCACGCGGTCTCGGTGAAGTTGCCCTTGTGCCAGACAAGAGCCCGATTTCTCAATCAGGTGTGACTTTCTTCAACACCCTCTTCGATGAAAATGCCTCAAACCACTTGGCGATTGGTCAAGCCTATGCCTTCTCTATCGAAGGTGGTACAGAAATGAGCCAAGAAGAGTTGAAAGAAGCTGGTCTCAACCGCTCAGATGTTCACGTGGACTTCATGATTGGTTCAAACAAGATGAACATTGACGGTATCCGTGAAGACGGTACCCGTGTACCAATCTTCCGTGACGGTGAGTGGGCTATCTAATGATATTATATAAGACTGGGCAACCAGTCTTATTTTGTAAGAATAGGAGGAAAACAAGATGTTAACAAGTATTATCGCTGGTGCCATTATTGGCTTAATTGCAGGTGCTCTTACTTCGTCAGATGACCGTCGTGGTTGTCTGGGGAATATTATCCTTGGGCTTGCTGGTTCGTGGATTGGACAGTTGCTCTTTGGTGATTGGGGACCACAATTTGCTGGTATGGCCCTGGTACCGTCAGTCTTTGGAGCAGTATTGTTAGTGGCAATTTTTAGCAGTTCCAGACGGAATTAAAATGAACTGTAAAACCAAACTTCGGATGAGGTTTGGTTTTATTTGTGGAGGGATTTGCGTGAATTGCCGCATTGTTCGGATTTTTCAGAAAATTTCCATTTTTCTGTTGACAAGTGAAAATAAGTAAGGTATCATAGTAAGCAATTAAGAACCTGTAAAAACAGGTTCCAGAACACTGAAAGGAAAAAGTCAAATGAAACCTGTCACTACAAAATTTTTTGCTTTGTTGTTGCGACGGTCGGGCTAGTGCACTAGGTAGCATTAGTCCTGTTTGGCTTACCAAGCGGGCGCTGTTGACAACATCTCGCAGGTAGGAATCCTCGAGGTGTTTTCTTTTTTATCGTCATTTAGTTTACTTTTATTACTTCGACGACTGAAAAGCTCCAGTGGAGGTTTTCAGCCTACCACCTTTCATTAAAAGAGTGGTAGTTTGAAACTTCGTTTCCTTATTTCCAACTTCAAATAATTTCATCATTATTTGAACTCGCCTTGCCTAACTCCAGTTATGCCTGCGGTTCGTTGCTTAGTACTAAAAGCAAACTAAAAGACGATAGTATTGAAGTTTGTATTGTTTAGAAAGGTATTCTTATGCGTGCGATTGAATTTTTAGATACGACTTTACGGGATGGCGAGCAGACGCCAGGTGTGAATTTTTCTATCAAGGAAAAAGTGACCATCGCCAAGCAGTTGGAGAAATGGGGGATTTCTGCTATTGAAGCGGGTTTCCCAGCGGCTAGTCCTGATTCTTTTGAAGCGGTCCGTCAGATTGCGGCGACCATGACTAAGACGGCTGTGACAGGTTTGGCTCGGTCAGTCAAATCTGACATTGATGCTTGTTATGAGGCTCTGAAAGATGCTAAGTATCCGCAGATCCATGTTTTCATTGCGACCAGTCCCATTCACCGTGAATTTAAACTTCAAAAGTCCAAAGAAGAAATTTTGGCGCAAATTACTGAACATGTCAGCTATGCCCGTGAGCGTTTTGAGGTGGTGGAGTTCTCGCCAGAGGATGCGACGCGGACTGAGTTGGATTATTTGCTTCAAGTGGTGCAGACAGCGGTAGATGCAGGTGCGACCTATATCAACATTCCAGATACAGTCGGCTTTACGACTCCTCAGCATTACGGAGAAATTTTCCGTTACTTGACAAGCAACGTTAAATCGGACCGTGAGATTATTTTCAGTCCCCATTGCCACAATGATTTAGGAATGGCTGTTGCTAATACTCTTTCAGCTATAAAAAACGGTGCAGGTCGTGTCGAGGGAACTATCAACGGTATCGGTGAGCGGGCAGGAAATGCGGCCCTTGAAGAAGTAGCTGTTGCCCTTGAAATTCGGAAAGATTTTTACGATGTGACTAGTCCGATTGTTCTAAAGGAAACGCTCAATACTTCGGAATTGGTCTCTCGCTTTTCGGGGATTGCCATTCCACGCAATAAGGCGGTGGGTCGGTGGCAATGCCTTCTCTCACGAGTCAGGTATTCACCAAGATGGTGTCTTGAAAAATCCATTGACTTATGAAATCATTACACCTGAGTTGGTAGGGGTCAAGAAAAATTCTCTGCCACTGGGTAAACTATCTGGTCGCCATGCCTTTGTGGAAAAACTAAAAGAGTTAGACTTGTATTTTGAAGAAAGTGATGTCGCTGGTCTCTTTGCTCGCTTTAAAAATCTGGCGGACAAGAAAGAAAAAATCACGGACGCAGATATTCGTGCCTTGGTAGCTGGGACAGAAATCAGCAATCGTGATGGTTTCCAATTTAAAGATTTGCGTTTGGATAGTCAGTCTGACGGCAGTATTCAGGCTCAGGTCATCTTTATCAATCAGGATGGGGAAGAAGTGGTTGTTGTGGAGTCAGGCAAGGGTTCGGTTGAGGCTGTCTTTAATGCCATTGACCAATTCTTCCACCAAGAAATTAGCTTGGAACGCTACCATATCGACGCCATTACCGATGGAATTGATGCCCAAGCGCGTGTGCTTGTCGCCGTAGAAAACAAGGCAACGGAAACCGTCTTTAACGCCTCTGGTATTGACTTTGACGTATTGAAAGCTTCTGCAATTGCCTATATTCATGCCAATGTCATGGTGCAAAAAGAAAATAGCGGACAGATGGATAAGAAACTATCTGAGAAAGAGTTGCCAACTAGCTAGGAGGAAATATGACGAAAAAAATTGTAGCCTTGGCTGGTGATGGAATCGGTCCTGAAATCATGGAGGCTGGCCTAGCAGTCCTCGAGGCTGTTGCTGGGAAAGTAGGATTTGATTATGAGATTGAGGAGAGGGCTTTTGGTGGCGCTGGGATTGATGCGGATGGCCATCCTCTACCAGATGCCACCTTACAAGCCTGCCGTCAGGCGGATGCGATTTTGTTAGCAGCTATCGGTAGCCCTCAATATGATGATGCAGCTGTTCGACCAGAACAAGGTCTGCTTCAACTTCGGAAGGAATTGGGTCTCTTTGCCAATATCCGTCCGGTCAAAATTTTTGATAGCCTGAAAGACTATTCTCCTCTGAAGGCCGACCGGCTGGATGGTGTGGATTTGGTCATGGTACGGGAGTTGACAGGTGGGATTTATTTTGGAGAGCATATTCTGGAAACAGACCAAGCCAGCGATAGCAATACCTATCAGGCAGAAGAGATTGAGCGGGTTGTCCGCTCTGCCTTTGACCTAGCCCAAAAAAGACGAAAAAAAGTCACCAGCATTGATAAACAAAATGTACTGGCGACATCAAAATTGTGGCGGAAGGTTGCGGATGAGGTGGCTAAGGACTACCCAGATGTGACCTTGGAGCACCAGTTGGTGGATAGCGCAGCCATGCTTTTGATTACCAATCCTAGTCGATTTGACGTCTTGGTGACGGAAAATCTTTTCGGAGATATTTTGTCGGATGAGGCCAGCGTATTAACAGGAACGCTAGGGGTTCTGCCTTCTGCTAGTCATGCGGTGGCAGGTCCCAGTCTCTACGAACCCATCCATGGTTCGGCACCAGATATTGCAGGTCAGGGCATTGCCGATCCTGTCAGTATGATTCTATCTGTTGCCATGATGCTGGAAGAAAGTTTTGATTTGTTCCAAGCAGGTCAGACCATTCGCCAGGCAGTTGAAGCGGTCTTTGCCAAGGGGATTTTCACTAAAGATCTAGGTGGTAGCGCCTCTACTAAAGAAATGACAGCGGCGATTATTGAACAGCTTGAAAGGAGATCACCATGAGTGGCAAATCCATTTTCGACAAGCTCTGGGATCGCCATGTGATCACAGGGCAGGAAGGTCAGCCCCAGCTCCTCTATGTCGATCAGCATTATGTTCATGAGGTGACCAGTCCCCAGGCCTTTCAAGGATTGAGGGATACAGGGCGACCTGTTCGGCGCCCAGACTTGACCTTTGCGACTTTTGACCACAACGTACCAACCGTCGATATTCACAATATCCGTGATGTCATTTCCAAGGCTCAGATGGATGCCTTGGCGAAGAATATAAAAGATTTCGGCATTCCCCATGCAGCCCATGGTTCGGAACATCAGGGGATTGTCCATATGGTTGGGCCAGAAACTGGTCGAACCCAGCCAGGAAAGTTCATCGTTTGTGGGGATAGCCATACGGCGACACACGGAGCCTTTGGGGCTATTGCCTTTGGGATTGGTACTTCTGAAGTGGAGCACGTTCTCGCTACCCAGACCATTTGGCAAGTCAAACCCAAGCGGCTCCTAGTGGAATTTGTCGGTCAGGCCCAAGCGGGTGTCTATGCCAAGGACTTTATCTTGGCTCTGATTGCCCGCTACGGCGTGGATTGTGGTTTGGGTCACGTGGTGGAATTTGCTGGTCCAGTCATCGACCGACTCAGCATGGAAGAGCGAATGACCATTTGCAATATGTCCATTGAGTTTGGCTCAAAGATGGGCATTATGGCTCCAGACCAGACTGCCTTTGACTACCTGCGAGGTCGTGAGTGTGCACCAGCGGACTTTGAGGCGGCGGTGGCAGACTGGAAGGAGCTCTATTCAGATGCGGACACCGTCTATGACAAGCACCTGGTCCTTGATGTGTCGGACTTGGCACCGATGGTCACTTGGGGAACGACGCCTGCCATGGGGGTTAGCTTCGATGAAACCTTCCCAGCCATCCGTGACCACAACGACGAGCGGGCCTACGCTTACATGGACTTAGCTCCTGGGCAAAAGGCTGCGGATATTCCCGTTGGCTATGTCTTCCTAGGCTCTTGTACCAATGCTCGCCTCAGCGATTTGCAGCTGGCAGCTAGAATTGTTAAGGGGCGGAAAATAGCAGAGCAGGTTACGGCCATTGTCGTTCCAGGCAGTCGCCCTGTCAAGCGAGCTGCAGAAAAGCTTGGTTTAGACAAGATTTTCATGGAGGCTGGTTTTGAGTGGCGGGATCCAGGTTGCTCCATGTGTCTGGGTATGAATCCAGACAAGGTGCCTGCAGGTGTGCATTGTGCCTCCACAAGTAATCGAAACTTTGAAGACCGACAGGGCTTTGGAGCCAAGACCCACTTGTGTAGTCCTGCTATGGCTGCCGCAGCTGCGCTTTATGGACGATTTGTCGACACTAGACAGCTAGACATTCTCAAGGAGGGAGTTTAATGCACCAATTTACCACATGGACAGGAACGACCGTTCCGCTCATGAATGATAATATTGACACCGACCAGCTCCTGCCCAAGCAGTTTCTCAAGCTGATTGACAAAAAGGGTTTTGGCAAGTATCTGCTCTATGCTTGGCGATACTTAGACGATAACTACACGGATAATCCTGATTTCATTCTCAATCAGCCTGAGTATCAAGGGGCTAGTATCCTCATATCTGGGGATAACTTCGGAGCAGGTTCTTCTAGGGAACACGCTGCTTGGGCTCTGGCAGATTATGGCTTCAAGGTCATCATTGCAGGCTCCTTCGGGGATATTCACTATAACAATGACTTGAACAATGGGATTCTGCCCATTATCCAGCCCAAAGAAGTCAGGGAGCAACTGGCTCAGCTGGCTCCTGCCCAAGAAATCACAGTCGACTTGGCCGACCAGATGATACGGACGCCTTTTGGGGAATTCTCATTTGACATCGAACAGGACTGGAAACACAAGTTGCTCAATGGCTTGGATGATATTGGTATTACATTGCAGTATCAGGATTTGATTGCTGAGTATGAGGGGAATCGCCCAAGCTATTGGCAAAACTAAAAACATTAGAAAACAAGCAGGTCGCTCTGCTATGGAACAAAAGAAAAGAGGAAATGATTATGACGAAACAAATTCACTGGGATGGCGCACTTTCACAAGAAGGTCTTGAGATTATCAAGGGTGAGGGAGGCGTGATTGTTTGCCCGACTAAGGTTGGTTACATCATCATGACTGCCGACAAGGCTGGCTTGGAGCGTAAGTTTGACGCTAAAGAGCGTAAGCGTAATAAGCCGGGCGTGGTCCTTTGTGGAAGCATGGAGGAGCTTCGTGAGTTGGCTCAGTTGACTCCTGAGATTGATGCCTTCTACCAAAAACATTGGGATGAGGACATTTTGTTGGGTTGTATCCTGCCTTGGAAACCAGAGGCTTATGCTAAGTTGCAGGCTTATGGCGATGGTCGTGAAGAGTTGATGACCGACGTTCGTGGTACTTCTTGCTTTGTTATCAAGTTTGGTGTAGCAGGTGAGCAGATTGCTAAGGAAATGTGGGAAAAAGAAGGCCGTATGGTTTATGCGTCATCTGCTAACCCGTCAGGTAAGGGAAATCGTGGCAAGGTAGAAGGTATCGGTGAGCGTATCGCTTCTAAGGTGGATTTGATTATCGAGGCGGATGACTATGTGGCATCTATCCAGCCAGACAAGACCATTGAAACCCGCTATGAGCAAGGGGTTATGGTATCTATGGTAGATAAAGATGGTAAACTGATTCCAGAACAAGGTGCAGATAGCCGTTCTATCAGCCCATGCCCAGTTGTCATCCGTAAGGGTCTGGACATCGATAAAATCATGATGCACTTGTCAGACCATTTCAACTCTTGGGATTATAGACAAGGGGAATACTATTAAGATATAATCATTCAGTTTATCTTTTATTACTTCGACGAACGAGGAAACTCCGTTTCCGTATTTCCAACTTCAAATAATTTTATCATTATTTGAACTCACCTTGCCGTACTCCAGTTATGCCTGCGGCTTTTGAAGCGAACTTGGTTCGCACTATCTCCAGTCTTCAACTATCTCCCAGATAGTTGGAGCGAGTACTAAAAGAAAACTGAAGACTATAAACTATAAATAGGGACGATCCGAAAGGGTCGTTTTTCCGTACCAGAAAAAAACTGACCGAAAATTTTTCAGTCAGTTTCTTATCTTTATTCAATCACCAACATGCCTTCTTTAACGGCAAATGGGTGTTCTGGGTCAATGCGGTCGTAGAACATGACACCGTTGAGGTGGTCGATTTCGTGTTGGACCACGATGGCATTAAATCCTTTGAGCTTGATGCGGTGCTTTTCTCCGTTTTTGTCCATGTAATCAACAGTCACGCGCGCGTGGCGGACTACGTATCCTTGGACTTCGCGGTCAACAGATAGGCAGCCTTCGCCCCCTTCCATAGCCGCTTCTTGGACAGAGTGTGCCACGATTTTAGGGTTGTACATGACTTCTTGGAGGGAGTAGGCTTGGGCAGGTGGATTGCCTTCCTCATCTTCTGGATTTGGGACTAAGACAGCAATGATGCGTTTGGAAACGTCAATCTGAGGTGCTGCTAGACCAACTCCACCACGGAGTTTCATCTTCTCCGCCATGACTGGATCCTGCGAATGTTTGAGAAATTGCATCATTTTTTCGCCTAAAATAATTTCCTGGTCAGATAGGGGAAATACAACTTCTTCAGCGACTTGGCGTAGGGTTGGGTGCCCTTCACGGATGATGTCATCCATGTCAATCAAATGGGCAGCTTTTGTCAATCGTTCAATAACAGACATGATTCTCTCCTTTGAATATAGTTAAGATAAGTATAGCATGAAATGGGAGAGAATAAAAGTCGGACTTTTCTATCCATTCGCTTTCAAATCTGTTATACTAGTAAAAGACGAACGTTGAAAGGGAGAAAAATGAAAAGAATTTTAGAAAAAGCCAGTTTGCTGGCCCTGTCCACCATGCTGGTTTCGACATTTGCTGTCTCGCCAGCTATTCCGCAGATGATTGAGTATTTTGCTCAGCATGGAATTGCAGCGGCCCAGGTGGAAAATTTGATTACGGTGACCTCTTTTGCTATTATGGTTACTCTATTGGCAAATGGTCTAGTTGTCCGTTTCTTGTCTGAACGAAACATTATCATTGCAGGGCTTTTGCTTATGGCCATCGGCGGAGCTTTGCCCATGTTTCTAACTGCTTATCCTCTGATTTTATTGGCTCGTATCTTGCTTGGTTTGGGGATTGGTTTGATCAATGCGCGTGCTATTAATATCATCGGTAATTTTTTCACCGGTCAGGAGCGGGTACAGATGATGGGCTTGCGTGGTTCAGCAGAGGTTTTGGGAAGCGCAGGACTTACCCTCCTTGTCGGTTGGTTGACCCAGTTTGGTTGGCAACCTGCCTTCTTGGTCTACCTTTTTGCCTTGGTCATCTTGGCTCTCTTCCTTCTCTTTGTTCCCAAGGAGGAATTGCTGGCTCGCATGGAGGTGAAGGTTGAGAAGAACGTACCCAAGATCAAACTGGATAAGACCATGTGGATGATGGGCATTTATCTGGCATTCTTAGCCTTCTTTGTTATCAATGTCAATACCTTTCTGACCATTCGTATTCCTCAGATTGTTTTAGCCAAGGGCATTGGTACTGCTCAGCAAGCCAGTCTCATTCTCAGTCTTATGCAGGTCATGGGGATTGTGGCAGGGACGGTCTTTAGTAGCCTGGTTGGTCGTTTGAAGGGCTGGCTTTTAGCGGTTTCCTATGTGGTCTTTGGATTCGCGGTTATCGGCATTGCCTTTGCGGATAATCTCTGGGTGCTGGGAGTCGGTGGTATGGTGTCAGGATTTTTCTACAGCATCATTCTAACCATTGTCTTTAGTCAGGTAACAGACCGGGCGCCTAAGGCCTTGCTCAATGCAGTCATGACAATTGTCCTTATGGGTTGCAATATCGGTGGTGCCACATCTGCCATCTTGCCGACTTATCTGGAAAAACTCAACCCAACCCCAACAGGAGCCTTTGGTATCTACGCTATCGGCTGTGCCTTGATAAGCGCTGGCTTGATTTATAAACAACTGAAGAAGTAGGAGCGGATTTCCAATGTTATGAAGTTCGGCGTTTAAGCAATCAAAGAAACTATTCCCGTCTGGGCAGTTGATGACAAAACGGGAGTAGTTTCTTTGTGTTTAGGGCGTACAAAAAGGAGTTTTTTAACCCTACGAGCGAGTTTTTTTCTTGCTCGTTTTATAATTCTCCGACAAATTGGTAATGCAGCTCGACGATGGAGCGTCATTCTTTGTTGCGTCCTGCTGGTTGGTGATAAATCAGTTTGTTAACTAATTATTGTGTTGATTGGACTTCGAGGTTTGTATACGGGCGAATGATTGTTAATGAACGATTGGTAGGCTGATAGCTGGTAAATATGCATTGAGGTCATTAAATTCCCATTCTGGCATTTTTGGTATCGGGTTTCAAAAGATTTGTTGTCGGAGTTTATTGCTAAGCTTGGTTAATTCTTCTTTTGCGCTATAATCGTTCATAATTTCCTTATCTGTTAAATTGTTAATACTGGAAAAGGATAACTCCCTTCGCGAAGTAAGTCCAGTCTATTTTGATGTAATATTTACAATTTGAAAGTGGATTTTGAAACTAGAGTTCAATGTTTATAATAAAGTTGTAGAATTCGCATGAGTTCTATTACTTTTAATCATCTCTAGATGTAAATCTCTCACTAAATTTATACTACTCAATATGGCCTCTCCTTGATTCAATTTAGTAATTTGCTTGTAAGATTGATTTGAGAGATGGTTTTTAATAGCTTCCAACTCATTTTGGTGAGTAAGACGATGGATAAGTAACGTACCAATTTGCCCGAGAAGTTCTTTAGGGACATCCTGTGGATTTTGTGTTGTTAAGAATAGAAAGATACCTTTTTTTCGTCCTTCCCTAGCAATAGCAGTTAATCCTGTTTGGTAATTATTATCTTGATGGTGTTTGGAATATCGATGAACTTCATCAATGAACATTACGAATGCAATATCATCTTTCTTTTTTGAATTTATGATATGATTGCTTATCAAATCAATTATCATCCCACCAATACTATCGCTAGTACCAATAGACGAAGTATTTATATATAAGCTATGAATACTGCTGTTGACGAAGTTATCAATTTTTTCGATTAAATCAGCATTCCCATTGGTCCTAGTAGAAAAAAACTTTGATAGTCTAGTGTTGGATAATTTGTATTCAACTTTTTGCACAAGCCATTGTTTTTGGTTAAATTGAAATGACCCTGAAATGTATCTTGTCATATTTCTATCTATCTCTACAGCTTCTTCTACAATCTGTTGAGATAGAAGTTGTAGATTAAAGGAAGTGTCAAGTGGTCCTAGACTAGACATATCTCGAGAAACTTCTTCGGGGGTTTTTCCTACCTTAACATATACATTTTCGATACTGTTCTTTTTTTGAAAACGCAAGCTCTTTATAGCATCTGCAAGTACAGCTGGCTGAGTGGAATCATTTGTTTCGAAAAGTGTTGCCCATTGACCGAATGATAATTTTCCTGTATCCAATATTGTGTCAACGCCTAGCTCTAACTTTTCTACATTAGAATTGTTATCAAATGAGGCAGAATACTCTCCAGTCGGGTCAATAATTAAGACTTTTTTATTGTTTTGAATAAGTTTATCTAAGATGGATAGAGAGGAGGTTGATTTACCACTGTTGGTTGTGCCAACAGCCATTATATGTCTATCAAATAGTGTGCTAGGACGTAGAGCAACTTCCTCTGAGAGCATATTAGAAAGTTTTGCGAATGAAGTTAGTTTTATTTCAGGAGTATTTGGATCATCTTCTTTTAGCTCAATTGAATTAAGGTAGATATCAATGATTTTTTTATTTGCGATATAGACCCTATCTGTTAATCCTACTGTAGTAAAACCAGATAATTTGAATCTATTACTGTTGTTCGGCATTATACCAATTATATCTAAGCTTAGTTCGGGGTAAATTTTTTCTGAATCATCTTTTAGGAGTGCATTATGAACGCTGTCTGAATTGGGTAATTTTGATTGGTATACCTCTCCTAGGAAAATTCCTAAAGTGGATTCAATAACAACAAGAAAGTTTATGGTGTTAGGTACTAATAGTTCTTTTCGAATTTTCCTAAATTTAAGCCATGAAAGA
Organism: Streptococcus sp. 2022WUSS135; assembly: GCF_044427045.1. Lineage (NCBI taxonomy): Bacteria > Bacillati > Bacillota > Bacilli > Lactobacillales > Streptococcaceae > Streptococcus > Streptococcus sp. 2022WUSS135. Next base: position 23,802 of record NZ_JAOTGL010000002.1, on the reverse strand, counting down.
TTCTCGACTTGAACAACACTTGAGTTTTTATATACTTGAGAAATCATACCTAAATAGAAATCATTTTTATCACCATTGGCATATAGGGTATCAATCATTGCTATCACCTTTTACGAAATAATCGGTTAAATCGGAATTCATAGTTGTTTGTAGAAAAGCGATATTGTAATCTTTTTCCATTAAATCTAATAGTACCTTCCAGTTTTCATTTGGAGATACAGGAGAAATATTGAAATCTGTAACTAATATACTTAAACTTGGTACTGTTTTTAAAGCCTGTATTATCATTTGAGAGATGTGATTGTCAGCAAAACTAAACCCTACGGTTATTAAAACAGTATTTTGTTTTCGGAGAAGTGCTTGAAATTTTGAGAACAACTCAAAATAAGGTTTTTCATAGCTCTGCATATACTTATTTGAACTTGGGAAAACCATTATTGGATCCTTGATGTTACTTTTATCCTTTCTAACGATTTCCTCTCCTTCTCGTTCCCAAGTTAAAGAACCATGAATTTTCAACAGATTGATGACAGATTTCTTGTAAGCTTCTTTTTGAGATTTTACTTCCGAAATAGGTTTAGATAGATACCAATCAAACATATCAATATCAAAAGTCGGTTTGTGAGAAAATGTAAAGCCATCAAATACTGTATAATTTAGACTATATGCACTATCTTCAATGATAGTATCATAGTTCGTGGTCACTATTGAAAGTCGGTTTGGCGTAGTATGTAGACCTGTTAATTGTTTAATTAATGTTGCATGTTTAAAGTGCTGCGAATTGTAATTATAAGAAGTTTTCTCTTTAATAATTTCAATAATTTTATTATACGAGCGCTTAAATTTTTTTTCTTGTCTTTTGGGTACAAACTGTAAATATGCTTGCATATGAGATAAGAAATCCTCTAAGTTAAACTTAGAAGAATTGTATTTACACATCACAGATAGATCATCAATAGAGTAATATGTAGAAGAGGTAAGTTGTTTTTTTACTTCTTCTCCGAGCATATCAACTGTATGACCAAAATTTGAATCAGGTTTACCATTATCTCGTTTGGGTACAACAGAGGCTCCAGCACCAGCCAATAGAACTATATTATCGAAAAAATTCATGAAGTCGAAAACTTCATTTTTTATCCTATGTTTAAAATTTATATCACTAATAGGTTGTTTCTCTTCATCTAGTAGATTCTGTCCGTTCTTGAAATAATTTTGACCCTCTTCCGAGAACGTTGCCATTTTACTTTTATATATTTCTGCCATAGCTATACTCCATTTTTATAAATATTATATCATTAAATAAATTATTGAGCGATAGTGTTAGATAATTTAAAATTTCTATAATTATTTAGGTGTTTCAAAAATATTATATCACTGCTTTTCTGAATAGTCATTTCTCGATTCATAGTATTATCTGGTTCCTGTATTTATTCTTGATTTTCATTATATTCCCATTATTATGAGTTAAAGGAATAGTCATTAGCTTTGGTTAGTATATTTGGGCTACTGTTTGAGTTATGTTATAATGAACCTATGTTAGAAAACAACCGCTTAAATGAATTAATACTTCGCTTTCCAGAGGATGTTCAGTTGATTTTTAAGGACATGATTCCCTCCTATCAGTTGGGCTATGCGGATTATGTCTATCAGACAGATAATTACGCCACCCAAAACCGTCGGATTAAAAATTTGGCAAAAAATTTCCGGAGGATGGATTACTTTTACATCATGCCTCTGCCCCAGGATCTGGCATTGGACATTGCTAACCAATGGCGCTATCAACCACCTTTGGATACCTATACGATTAGTGCAAACCCCGATACCTATGCAGAGATGATTTCACCAGAGGCGCGTGGGGACCGCTTTTTTGCAGTCATTCGCAATGCCGCCCTCATGGGCTATTTCTGTATTGACCAAGATGGCGAGACCGTTGACATTCGTTTGGGTATGAAACCGTCTTTGACAGGTCAGGGAAATGGCAGAGCTTTCTATCAGACTATTGAAGACTACATAGTGGAACATGTTCAGCCAGCTAGTATCAAACTGACAGTTGCTACCTTTCATCAAGCAGCTCAAACCCTCTTTCATGCTCTTGGATTTACAGAAAGAGAACAGCAAGCAGAATATATCAAAATGGAAAAGAAACTCGTATGCGATTAGATAAATTTTTAGTGGATTGCGGTGTTGGCAGTCGGACAGAAGTCAAGAAAGTCCTGAAAAACAAGCAAGTCACAGTCAATGGCCAAGTAGAGACGTCCCCAAAGCAACAAATTGACGAAAAGACGGACCAGATTGCAGTAGCAGGTCAGGTCTTGAGCCATGAGACATTTGTTTATTATTTATTGAACAAACCCAAGGGAGTTATTTCAGCAACCGAGGATGACCGTCATCGGACTGTCTTGGACCAGCTAGATGATACAGCTCGCCAGAAGGAAGTTTTTCCCGTTGGACGCTTAGACATCGACACCCACGGCTTGCTCCTCTTGACCAACAACGGTCAGCTGGCTCATGCCATGCTTTCTCCGAAAAAACATGTTGATAAACTCTACCGTGTACAGGTTGACGGAATTATGACCCAAGAGGATGTCGAACGATTTGCCGCAGGAATGGAGCTGAAAGACTTTACCTGTCAGCCAGCCCAGTTGACCATCCTCTCTACAGATGAAGCTAAGCAGACTTCACTCGTTGACATCACCATCCGAGAAGGGAAATTTCACCAGGTCAAACGCATGGTGCAGGCCTGTGGAAAGATGGTGACAGACTTGCAACGATTGACCATGGGGCCTCTTCGCTTAGATCCAAAATTAGCGCTTGGGGAATACCGCAGGTTGACTGCTTCCGAATTAAAGCAATTAGAAGTCTTTGGTGTGGAATTATAGATATATAGAAGAGACTTGCTCCCGATTGGAGGTCTTCTTCTTTTTGGGGTAAGTAAAAAATGCTAAGGATGCACAGTTGTCGCATCTGAAATTCTAGCCCCTGCTTGACCGTATTTGGTATAACATATTACAATATATATAAGAACCTATGTTCACAGTTCATCGCTTCCATTGGAGTGTTTGAAGGTGGAGATAAGGAAAGGAAATTCCTGACCAATTAGGTGGTAGGCGAAAACAGCCACAGGAGCTTTTTACTCGTCGAAGCAATAAGGTGAAACTAAATGATGATAGAGTCAAGTATTCCTTCAAAAAATTGCCTTGATGAGCAAAAACGATTTCTTGCATAAGAACACTTTGTTTATGAATATAGGTTCTAAGATTTGTCCAAGAGAGGTTATTCTATGTTGAAATATATCCGTGCCCTTCCCCTTGTTATAGTAGCGGGAGCGGTTGTTTACTTTACTATTTTTATCTGTATTGATAATGGTGATTGGACCTATGTTGTGACTAGAGCGCTTGGGCTTAAGGAAGAACATGCCAATAATGTTTCTTTGATTGTAATTGGTGCCCAATCACTTTTTCTGACTTCGGATTGGTTTTACAAGCGGATTCGTGCCTTTCTCAATCGTCGTTTGGAAAAGGCCAAAGGGCTTAATCGGCAGATTTATCTGGGCTATAAGGCAGGGATTGAGTTTTTGATGGCTCTGCCCAAACGAACTATTTTATTCACATTCTATCTACTTTTAGTAGTTGCTGAAAGTGTTGGTCTGATTGAAAAAGCCAAGGATTATGCTGTGGTAATCATCTTCATAATTGCTGTTGACCGCGTGACCAAAATCTGGCCAGAGGAAAAGCGGAGGATGATGGAGTTTAGCCAGAAGATTAAGAAACGGATTAAGAGTGTGGGCTAGTGAAAAACTTTTTAAATATGATTTTACTCTGTTGAAAATCATAGACAGACCCTCTCCTAATAAGATGAAGTAGGATGGGATTGTAAATAAATTTAATAAAATAGATGGATATATTTTGTCCATCTATTTTTATATACTTCTTATAGAGAACGTCAGAATAGAGGGGTAAAGATGAATTATTATCACATAAAACTAATGGGAGATGTACAGCAACTAGAGCGACCTAGTGAATCTTTTACACAAGAAAATAATTGGATGTATTTTTTGAAGGAAAAAGAAGATTTATTTATTGTAACGGGAGCTGCAAATACAAAACGAGAAATAGCAAAAAAGGTTCAATCACTTTGGAAAGTGGATGTCTATTTAGACGACTATTCTTCAATAAATGAGGATGATTTTATTGAAAAAGTTGGGCGTGAAAATTTGGGTGAATTTGGTTATTTCTTATTGAAGCAATCAAAGGAAGATAAGCAAGGTCTTACTCCGAATGCAGATGTGTTGTCAGAAAATATGATTGGTCTCAGCGACTTTAAAAATAGCATTCAGCATCTTATAAACTATTTAGACTACCAATCAAACTATTTAGGATCGCATACGAAAGAGCCATTTTTCTTAATTTTCAACGGTCAAAAGGGGACTGGACGAAAATATGCCCTCCAATATTTAGAACGCTTGTTCGACTTGAAAGCAGTTGATACTCATTGTAGCGAATACTTTCTTCCTAAGACTGAAGAAAAACAATTTCCAGTTGTTTATGACTATTTAAAAGCAAGAGCTCGTCCTAAATTAGAACTTTTCGCTAATATCAATACAAAGAAGGAGAATAATATTTGTATTCTAATTGCTCAATCGACTGAAGAAGCTAAAAAAATAGAAATGGAATTACAGGAGGAATACTATAATGTAAATAGAATCGAGTTTCCTCCTTATACAAATGACGAACTGGTTGAAATTGCTATTCAACTATTAGCAAAGAGACGAATTAGTATAGACAAGAAAATTGTTAGGGAGTATGTAGAAAAGGCTTCAAATCTCATCAATGCAAAAGATATTCGACGAATGGTTCAGAGAATCCATGAATATGCGGTGGCAACCAATTATTGTCAAGAAAACGGATTGCTGGATCTGGGTCACTTTAGTTTGCAAAAGGAACAATCTAAAAGTAAATGTGGCCAAGCTGAGAAGAGGCTGAATCAAATGATTGGTCTTCAATCTGTAAAAAAATTAATCAGACAACAAGTTGCTTTTGAACAACTATCGAAACTGAGGAAAGAAAGAGGCTATCATGTTGAAGAAAGTAATGGGCACTTGTTATTCACAGGAAATCCAGGGACGGGTAAGACAGAGGTAGCTCGTCTTTATACAGAAATCCTGTATGAACATGGATTGATCGCAGAAAACAAGATAGTAGAGGTTGGAAGAGCAGATCTTATTGGGGAATATGTTGGTCAAACAGCACCAAAAATAAAAAAGGTGTTTGATAGTGCCAGTGGTGGTGTAATATTTATCGATGAAGCTTACAGTCTGATTCCACAGAGTGAAAGAGATTTTGCTAATGAAGCTATACCCACCATTATTCAAGAAATGGAAAATCGTCGTAATGAGATAGTTGTTATTTTTGCTGGTTATAAAGATTTGATGCACAATTTTATAGGTACGAATCCAGGATTACAATCTCGAATCTCAAACAACATTCATTTTGAAGATTACTCTGTGGACGAACTGTATGAAATTTTTAGAATGATGTTGAGTAAAAAAGAGTATTCTATTGAATCTAACTATGAGGAAGTATTGTATTCGCATTTTTCAAAAGTTGGAACAACCGAACATTTTGGCAATGGTCGTTATGTTCGTAAACTAATAGAAGCTTGTTTGTATCAACAGGCGACTCGAGTGATGGAAAAGATAGACAATAGAACCTTAGAAGAAACAGAGATGAATGTCGTAATAGAAGCTGACATTAAAAACGCCATCCAAGAATTATCAGAGTTGGAATCAACTCAACGATTAATAGGTTTTGGATTACAGGGATAGAAGAAAGGAAATGCATATGAATAACAATGACTTGAAAGAAAACACTGTGTTTAATGATATGGAAATTTTAGAAATATTTATCGATTTGCTATACAGAAATTTGGACTCAGATACTAGGTTGAGAAGTTCTTTTGACAGTATCAATCGTGAAGTAAGTGATTTTTTGGGGATCCCTCAAAAGAGCTATATCGGACAACTTTTATATATTATTTCAGATGTTGATCAGATTAGAAGGAGCTTTGTTGACCACATAGAATTTTACTATCGAGAGATGAATAGGAAAGTGAAAAGAGTAGTTGGAGTTAGTCTAGCGATTGAAATAGTACAAAATGTTCATTTTCTAGAAGAATTTGATGTTGTGATGATTGAAAATATTGAAGAATTTTATAATAGTACCGATGCGATTCAGAAGAAGTTGGCAAGAATTTTGGAAAGTTATCTAGAAACAGGCGGAAAATTACTGGTAACAGGTTGTGAGTTTGATAATTCAAATGACGCATTGAGCAAGATTCTTTACCAAGGAAATTTATTGAATTTGACTTGTTAAGAGTGTTATAATCTTTTTAGAATTGAGGTTTCTATGAACGATCAGGAAAGATTACTTACAATATTTTTACGCTTACAATCAGGGGCGTATCTAAAAAAATCACAATTGGCAGATGAATTTGGAGTTAGTGAGAAGACTATTCAAAGAGATTTTGCTCTTCTAGGAGGATTTATCGAAAGTCAGCCAATGATTGCAGCAGAGTTAGCCTATGATCCCAAGTACCATACTCGCTTCTTAAAAGGGAAGTCTCTTTTTAACAAAAAGGAAATTCTGACCATTTCTAAAATTTTGCTAGAAAATCGGGCTTTGAATAAGGAAGAAAATAAGGCTGTTTTAGATAGCTTATTTGCTCTAGTATCGAAAGATGAGCAGAAAGAAATTTCTGCCATTATCGCCAGTGAACTCTTAAACTATGCCCCGCTTTCAGATACTCAAAACAGGATTGATAAGATTTGGGAATGGTCAGAGGCCATTCGTAAGGAATTGGTATTAGATATTCGCTACCAATCTCCCTACAATGTAGAAAAGAAACACACGGTTTTTCCTGTGTCACTCTATTACGATAGTCATTACTTTTACCTTGTAGCTTATAATCTAAAACATTCTTCCTATATGACTTTAAAGTTAGATCGGATTTTAGAGTGGAAAGTTTCGCCTGAGAAGAAACCGGATATTTCTTATGGCAAAAAGTTTCGAGACGGTGAAGTACGGAATAAGCGCGTGGATTCTTTTATGGGACGGGAACTAACCATAAGAGTCAGATTTAGCTATGATCCAACCATTGTCTTGGATCAATTTCCGACAGCAAAGATTATCGAAACAAGCTCAGAAGGCAATGTGATTGAATTTGTCAGTCAAGACACACCAGGCTTAAAACGTTGGTTGTTGAGTCAGGCTGATGCCCTAACTGTGCTTTCTCCAAGTTCGCTTGTAGAGAATATGAAGCATTTTCTCAAAAAAATGCAAGAAAACTATAAAATTTAGAGAGATAGGACACTATTGGTCCACCCTATGTATTAGAATGGATGTATCAAATAGATATTGAATTCTTAATTGAAAGAAGGAGAAGTAAATGCAAGAATGGATTGTAGTAGATCAATTTGGGAATGTCATTGCAGGACCGTTTTATGATAAAACAGCTGCGGAAATGCATGCGAAAACGATTCCGAATGCAAGTGTTATCTTGAAAAACAAATAAATTGCAAGGACAGGAATGGAGCTAGTAAGAATATGGAATACGTATCAAGAATTAATTTAAAAACAGGAACAGAATTTCGTAATGAATTGATTGACTTTTGCCTGAAATCAGATGAACAATTTCTTGCGATTGGTTGGAGTGGTATTTTTAGTGAGAACGAGGAAGTTGATTACTTAGATTATTATAATGCAGTAAAAAGTCTTTCTAAGAGAATAAACCCAGTATTGAATATTTTTAGGGAGACCGAGGTTGACGATTTATTCTGGACACGTGATTTAGATGGTAATTACTGGATATGCAGAGCAATAGGGACTGCTTTTGCAAAAATCAATCACCGTTTAGATTACGGAGCTTTGTTACCCGTCAAAGCTTTTAAAGTTGGGACACAAGTTCCTGGACAGATAAAAGCTGCGTTCAACAGAGCTAATGCAGGCACAGCACAAAGAATTCGAGAATCAGTCATTATCGAGTATTCTAAAGCTGTTTATAACGAACTCTCTAATGAAAATTATTATGAGATTTCACACTTAGAGGGAAATCTACTGGACAACTTACCTGACTTTGACTTGGAGGAATTAGTGATAGCTTTTATCCAAATCAAGTATAATTACTATGTTTTATCCAATTCAATTGCTCGAAAATCTATAACTATTAAGGTAGAGTGTGAATTCCTTTCTCGAAATACAGATCAGCCTAAAAAAGCAATTGTTCAAGTAAAAGGGAGAAAAGCTGCTCCACTGGATGCCCTGCAATTCATTGACTTTTTACAGGATGGGTATGAGGTGTTTCTATATGCCCCGACGATTGTAAATTCAAAAAATGTGAACAATCTCATTGTTATTACACCAAGTGAGTTATTAGAGTTTTATCATCAGTATAAGGCAGTCTTGCCTGCTTCTATAACACAGTGGGAAAAGTTGTATTAATGGATTTAATGGTATATGAGTACTGGAAATCAATCAACTCATAAAAAATACAGATAAAGGAGAGGGTATGAGGCTACTTTATAAAACAGAACGAAGAAAGAGTACCAAGTATGAAAGTTTCCAAAATGAATATTACCAAAACGGAAATATAGTTGAAAGATATACAACTACTTGGACAAAAATTCCTGGTCGTCTTGAAAGAGACGAAACAAGAACGAAGGAAATACGAAGTTTAAGTGGTTCATGGGAGATTGATGACCCTCGTTTGCCACAATGGCTCAAAAAGTATATCGTTGTTGATTCGGATTCAGAATTACCTACTGAAGAATACATTGCGAAACTCAAAGACAAAGGATTTCGAGTTTATTTGTGGGGTGATGGTCATCTAATCGTTTTTAAAAATCGAATGGTCAAAATTTTACTTGAAGCTGTTTGGATGGACATCGTTCCGCTTATTAAGCTCTACTACGGTAAGAAAAATACTACTGAGAGACTATTGACTACTTTTGAGAATGATTGGTTTAATCAAAAAGTTACCTATCAACAACTATTGGATAGAGAAGAAGAAATTAATAAAGAAAAGAAACAGAATGTATATGACAACGCTTATCAAAGATTCTATGATATGGACTATGATAGTGAGGCATCAACAAGCCAGCTCATCAAACTCTTGAAGAAGCTTATTTCAATATCCAAAAAGAGTCATAAAGGATTCTATAGCAATCTCCTCGAACAAGTTCAACAAACTGAACCGAGTCGCGAGAGTTTTGCAACCTTTATGGCTACTATTTTCAAGCATAGGTCTCAATAAGCTATTACTGAATAATATTGTCTAATACTACGCCCACTTTGACGTCTACCGCCTCAAAGACGGAAAGATTGTCGAGCACTGGGACAACAAGGAAGTTATACCAGACAAAAAAGACTTGACCAATTTAGGGAAGTTTTAAGAAGGGAATTTTCTCTTCTTTTTTCTTGACTTGATTAGCTTCGCAGTGAATCGCGTGACCAAAATCTGGCCAGAAGAAAAGCGCAGGATGATTGAGTTTGGTCAAAAGATTAAGAAACGGATAAGAGATGCAGGTGATAGCTAAGTTTACTGCTCTGCTATTTTCCTAAAAAATAAAATTTTATAAAATTCCTTGCAATAAACCGAACCTTTATGTTACAATACCAAAAGCGTAGGTTTTTAAACTCATCCCGTGAGGTGAGAAAGACAACAGGAAAATTTATTAAGGGCCTATGACTATGTATATTTAGAAAGTCTGGGTCTTTTTGTGTACCCAGAATGGGAGATTTATGAGTACAAAAGCCAATCTTTTGTTTGATGTCCATGAGAAACCAGCACCGCTTCAAGGGATTTTGTTGAGTTTCCAGCACGTGTTTGCTATGTTTGGTGCGACGATTTTGGTGCCGCTGATTCTCGGTATGCCCGTATCGGTTGCTCTCTTTGCATCAGGTGTTGGGACCTTGATTTACCAAGTGGCAACCCAGTTTAAAGTTCCAGTTTACTTGGGTTCATCCTTCGCCTACATTTCCGCTATGGCGCTTGCTATCAAGGAAATGGGTGGGGATGTGTCAGCTGCCCAGACAGGTGTTTTCTTCGTCGGCTTGATTTACGTGTTGATCGCTGCACTTGTCAAAGTTATCGGTACTAAGTGGATTGACAGCCTCTTGCCACCGATTGTTATCGGTCCAATGATTATCGTTATCGGTCTGGGCCTTGCCAACTCTGCCGTGACTTCGGCAGGCTTTGTCGCAGACGGCGACTGGAAAAATGTCGTCGTGGCGATTGCAACCTTCTTGATTGCTGCTTTTGTCAATACCAAAGGGAAAGGCTTCGCCAAGATTGTTCCCTTCTTGATTGCCATCATCGGTGGTTACGTGATTGCCCTCTTCCTTGGCCTGGTTGACTTCACACCCGTTTTGGAAGCGGCTTGGTTTGAATTGTCAGGTTTCTACCTACCATTTGAAACAGGTGCCTTCAAGTCGTACAATTTCTACTTCGGTCCAGAAATGATTGCTATCTTACCAATTGCTGTTGTAACAGTAGCTGAGCATATCGGTGACCACACCGTTCTCAGCCAAATCTGTGGCCGCCAGTTCTTGAAAGATCCAGGCCTCAGCCGTACCTTGATTGGTGACGGTGTGGCGACTGCTGTATCTGCATTTATCGGTGGACCAGCCAATACGACCTACGGTGAAAATACAGGGGTTATCGGTATGACTCGCATCGCATCGGTATCGGTTATCCGTAATGCAGCCTTGATTGCCATTGCCTTCTCATTCTTGGGTAAATTTACAGCCCTTATTTCAACTATTCCAAGTGCCGTTCTTGGTGGTATGTCTATCTTACTTTACGGTGTTATCGCCTCAAACGGTTTGAAAGTTTTGATTGAAAGCCGTGTTGATTTCGGTCAAGTCCGCAACCTGATTATTGCAAGCTCAATGCTGGTATTGGGTCTTGGTGGAGCAGTTCTCAACATCGGTGCCATCACCCTTTCAGGTACAGCCCTCTCAGCCATTGTAGGTATTATCCTCAATCTTATCTTGCCAAAAGCAGAAAAGGCAGAGTAATAAAGAAATAATTGAAAGTCAGCTCCGGCTGGCTTTTTTTGATGGTGTAGAGAAGATTGGGGTGAAATAATTAGTTTTCGAGGAGTGTGAAAGGTTTAGTTGTTTAATTCTCCTGTCATATTTCCTAAGTTATTTAATTATAACCTTGATATTTTTTGCCATACTTGATATAATTTACATATCAATATAAACAGCTTCCTTATAAGGTTTTCATGAAAGGATAAGATTCACATGAAAACGAGATTATCTATAAAAAAGCCAATTATCGTAGCAATAGCATTATTGGGATTAGTTTCTCCGACGGTTTTTTCAAGAGGAGTACTAGATTATTCCATGGTCTTACCACGTATAGGATCTACAACAACCGGTAGCATAATCAAGGTGACTCATTCGCGAGGAGTGAATCGCAATGATTCTACAGGTGGTGGAAAGACTTTAAATACCTCAATACGAAATTACCACAGCGGTAGTGATATAACTCCGACCTATTCTCTTCCATCTGGTGCTAGGGTTCTCATGTCTTATCATGGAAGTGGTAGTCATTATGTCAATGAAACGACTACTTTGGGATTAGCTACTCAATTCGGAAATACAGTTAGAGTACAGATGAAGAATAGTGATTAGTAATGAGCTAGGAAGTTGTTTATTGAGACTATTGAGCTAGTGGAATTTGTTCATCTAGCTCTTTATTATCAGGAGGTAAAAATGAAATTTTTACTAATGAATGTTAGAAGAACTATTTTCTCTAAAAAGATGCTTTTGTCATTGCTCTTGGCATTTTCCTGTATCCTGATAGGGAATATGGTTGCTTTTAATGGCATATACAAACTTGAAGGATTGTCCCTGTTTTTTGCAGGATCGACTATCAGGGGCTTTTCGCCGATAAGCCTTGTGGCAGCGGTTATCAGTACGATTCCGATAGCTGATCGGGTTATTGAGGATAGCAAGAATCACTTTCTGCGCTTGCAACTGCAAAGAATATCCCGTATAAAATATATTTGGACTCTTCTTGTGACGGCAGGAATTTCAGGATTTTTGTCCCTTTTTTTACCCTATTTCCTGCTTTTGGTTGCAAATCTATGTCTGACGCCATATAAGGAAATATATATTGGTGACTATCAAGGTGTTTTTAAGTCTATTTTTGATAGTAATCAGTTAGTTTATTCTATCTTAATAACGATATGGTATGGGATTTTTGGTAGCGTTTTTGCAGTATTTGGCCTAGCTAGTTCTCTTGCTTTTCGTCAAAAAATTGTTGGGGTATTTTTCCCTTGCCTCTATATGATTTTGGGCGGGTTGTTTTTTGCCTTGCTAGATTTGTCTTTTTTAGAGCCTGTTGGGATTATTTCTTGGGGTTACCAGTTTCAATTAAATTTTCTACTTGTATTTTTGCATCTACTGTGTATTTTTCCCATCTGTCTTGGAATGATTTTATATCATTTTCAGTTCCGAGTGGAGGATAGTATATGAGATTTTGTAGAATTCTATTTTTTCATAAAAAATCTACTATCTTCAGATTATTTTTTATCATCTTACTTGGGAGTTTGATTTTTTCAAATACCACCTATCAATATTATTTAGGTCATTATCAACTTGTTCCAAATGTTTTTACCTGGCTACTGATTCTATGCCAAGATATAACAACAGGTGTCTACCTGATACCGATTATCTACACTGCTATTTTATTTTTTTGTATAGAAGTTTTTACAAGAGATACATTTGTCACACTGCGTTTTTTATCCATCAAAGATAAGTATTACTTTTTATTAAATTATAGCTTGCTACTTCCATTCTTATTTGTATTTCTTCTGATGTGTCTGGTATTTTTGATGGGGTTGGTAAATTCGTTTTCTTTTTCAATTTCTTCTATACATCAACCACTTCTATCAGAAGTTTATGAAATATCTTACGTTTCTAATTTTCAAAGTATACTTTTGCCCTTGTTTAGTTTTTTATGTTATCTTATTTTCCTCTCGGAAATAGCCTTGTTTAATTTTCTTCTTTTTCAAAAAGGAAGTACAGTCATGGCTAATCTTTTCTCATTTTTGTTAATACAATCTGTTTTCTGGTTTTATCCGATCAATGCAACCATTAGTCAAGTCTTTCCTATCCATCACTATATTTTAAAATCAGTAAGTTACCACAAGGAGTTATTGTATTGGCTAATTCTCTTGCTTTTTTTCATTTTGTTAAACCTATATAAAATAAGAAATACAGAGTGGGAGGAATAGGAATGAGGGAGAGTTCCATTATAAAAAATTCTTTATTCTGGGAATGGCGTTGTTTGACTACTAGCTCTCAGTTTTATATTTATCTAATTTTATCAGGGATGTATTACTTATTGTTAGCGCTATTGAATTTTTTTGAAGTCGGCTTCGGTGAGTATCTTCTAAAAGGTCCTGGGTTGGATGGCATAGAAACCATTAGTCTACTTTCTTACCTATTGTTTCAAGCACAGAATATTTTTTTGTTGCAACAGCTATTTTCTGGTTTATCAACAACAAACTTCAACTTAACGATACTAAGAATTGGGAGTATAAAAGATTGGTTTCTTGTCAAGCTTGTGTCCTTGATATTTCTATCACTTTTATTGGGGTTGTTTCAAACAGTTCCTCTGTTTTTTATAGGTAATATGGACTATTTGTTTTTCTTGCATTTTTTCGTAGTTAATAGCACTAATTTTATTTTGTTCAGTTCATTGCTCTTTTTATTGTTCCATTTTGATTTTTCGGATGCTGTCTCGTTTTGCATTACTTATTCTTTACTCGTTTTTATCATTTTTTCAGGAGAAATTTTAGGAGAAAATACAAATTATTTCGTTACGATATTGGCACGGGTAGCTGAGTATGAGAAAAATTCAAATTTGTCACTTTTCATCGCTATATTCTTTGAGATTATACTAAGTGCGGCGATACTTTCTTTTATAAAGATCAGATATTCTTTGGGAGGTAAAATACATGAATAATAGTATTATAAAAATTGAAAACCTTAGCAAAAAATTTAAGAATTGTGATTTATTTGATAATTTACACTTTGAGTGTTCGGAAGGGGAAATAGTAGGGATAACTGGTATAAATGGTTCGGGGAAGAGTGTTCTGTTCAAATTGATAGCGGGCCTTATGCAACCGAATTCTGGGACTATCAAGGTGTATGGAGAAGATATTGTCGGAAAGATTCCATCTGGTTTAGGTGCATTAATTGAAGAACCAGGCTTTATTCCCAATTATAGTGGATTTGAAAATTTAGAATTTTTATCAACTATCCAAAATATCATTGGTAAGGAAGAAATACTTGCAACCTTACATCGTGTAGGACTCTTTGAAGATAAGGATAAAAAGGTTAGGAATTACTCTCTCGGTATGAAGAAAAAATTAGGAATTGCACAGGCTATTATGGAAGAGCCTAGAATCCTTCTATTGGATGAGCCGACAAATGCTTTGGATAGTCAGAGCGTTCAGAGGGTGTATGACTTGCTAAAAGAACTTTCAAAAGAAAAGGGTGTTACGGTTTTATTGGCCAGTCATAATGATAGTGATATTAGACATCTATGTGATAAAGTTTATCTTCTCGAAAATAAGCAATGTAAGTTATTGAAATAGAAATAATTTATGAATTGTGCATTCAGTTTTGTACAAAATTCGTGACTATTTTGACGGTAAGGCTAATTTGTAAAGGTGAATTTGAAAAAGAATAGAGAAAGTCTACTCGGTTTATTGGAAGATAATATCAGTTGACAAAAGAGTTATTCCTTGATAGAATAAATGAGGTCCAAAAAGGACAAATCTAGCTTTTTCTTGGTTACAGGTCGCCAACCTGTCACTCGGATTAGGCTCAAAACAAAGGAGAACATATCATGGCAATCTCAAAAGAGAAAAAAAATGAAATCATGGCACAATATGCTCGTCATGAAGGCGACACAGGTTCAGTTGAAGTACAAGTAGCAGTACTTACTTGGGAAATCAACCACCTTAACGACCACATCAAACAACACAAAAAAGACCACGCAACTTACCGTGGTTTGATGAAAAAAATCGGTCGCCGTCGTAACTTGTTGGCATACCTACGCCGCACAGACGTAAACCGTTACCGTGAATTGATTCACTCACTCGGACTCCGTCGTTAATATAGGAAACTGCCATGTCTTCGGACATTGGCAGTTTTTCTTATGTTCCATTATGGAAGTGTAGTGCTCGGAAAAAGCTGGGTGTTCTTCGTTTGATTGAAGAGTATTCGATTCGTTCGGTTGTTTATATAGCAGGTTAGATTTTCCCTCAAATTCCTTCCTCAATTCCCCACATTTTCCATCAAATATGATAAAATAAATAGTATGCGTGGTTTTGTGCAAAAGAGAGTGAAACAAGCTTGTTTGATTGTCTTTTGTAGAAAACACGCAAGAAAAATTTCAGAAAAAATAGGAGACAATTCATGTCAAAACAAGTATTTGAAACGGTTTTTGCTGGCAAGAAATTGGTCGTTGAAACTGGCCAGGTTGCCAAACAAGCCAATGGTGCGGTTGTTGTTCGCTATGGCGACTCAACAGTCCTTACAGCGGCAGTTATGTCCAAGAAAATGGCGACGGGTGATTTCTTCCCGCTCCAAGTCAACTATGAAGAAAAAATGTACGCCGCAGGGAAATTCCCAGGTGGCTGGATGAAGCGTGAAGGCCGTCCGTCAACTGATGCGACCTTGACAGCTCGTTTGATTGACCGCCCAATTCGTCCAATGTTTGCGGAAGGCTTCCGTAACGAAGTTCAAGTCATCAACACAGTTCTTTCTTACGATCCAGATGCCTCTGCTCCAATGGCAGCCATGTTTGGTTCTTCATTGGCATTGGCAATCTCAGACATCCCATTCAACGGTCCAATCGCAGGTGTCCAGGTCGGTTATGTCAATGGTGAACTCATCATCAACCCTGACAAGGCTCAGATGGAAGAGTCTTTCCTTGACTTGACAGTAGCTGGTAACAAGGACGCCATCAACATGGTAGAGTCTGGTGCCAAAGAATTGTCAGAAGACATCATGTTGGAAGCACTCCTCAAAGGTCATGAGGCTATTCAAGAACTCCTTGACTTCCAAAATCAAATCGTGGCAGCAGTCGGCAAGGAAAAGGCAGATGTGGAACTTCTTCAAGTGGACCCAGAATTGCAGGCTGAGATTGTCGCAGCTTACAATGACGATTTGAAAAAAGCGGTGCAGGTAGAAGAAAAATTGGCCCGTGAAGATGCGACCAATGCTGTGCGTGAGACCGTCATCGCAGCCTACGAAGAAAAATATGCTGAACACGAAGAATTCGACCGCATCATGCGGGATGTCCATGAAATCTTGGAACTCATGGAGCACGCAGAAGTTCGTCGTTTGATTACAGAAGACAAGGTCCGCCCAGACGGTCGTCGTGTGGATGAAATTCGTCCGCTGGATGCAGAAGTAGACTTCTTGCCAAATGTTCATGGCTCAGGTCTCTTTACCCGCGGTCAAACGCAAGCTCTTTCTGTCTTGACCTTGGCACCAATGGGTGAAACTCAAATTATCGATGGTTTGGATGATGAGTACAAGAAACGCTTCTTGCACCACTACAATTTCCCACAATATTCAGTGGGCTCAACTGGTCGTTATGGTGCACCAGGTCGTCGTGAGATTGGTCACGGTGCTCTTGGTGAGCGTGCTCTTGAGCAGGTATTGCCTAGCTTGGAAGACTTCCCTTACGCTATCCGCTTGGTAGCAGAAGTCTTGGAATCAAACGGTTCTTCATCACAGGCTTCTATCACAGCTGGTACCCTTGCCCTCATGGCAGGTGGTGTGCCAATCAAGGCACCAGTTGCAGGTATTGCTATGGGTCTGATTTCAGACGGCACCAACTACACCGTTTTGACCGATATTCAAGGTCTTGAGGACCACTTTGGCGACATGGACTTCAAGGTGGCAGGTACTCGTGACGGTATCACAGCCCTTCAAATGGACATCAAGATTGACGGTATTACACCGCAAATCTTGGAAGAAGCCTTAGCACAAGCTAAGAAGGCACGTTTTGAAATCCTTGATGTCATCGAAGCGACGATCCCAGAAGTTCGTCCTGACTTGGCACCAACTGCACCGAAGATTGACACTATCAAGATTGATGTAGATAAGATCAAGATTGTTATCGGTAAGGGTGGCGAAACCATCGATAAGATTATTGCAGAAACTGGCGTGAAAATTGATATTGACGAAGACGGTCTTGTGGCGATCTTCTCACCAGATCGCGATGCGATTGAGCGGACCAAGGAAATCATCGCAGGTCTTGTTCGTGAGGCAAAAGTGGACGAAGTCTTCCAGGCAAAAGTTGTCCGTTTGGAGAAATTCGGTGCCTTTGTCAACCTCTTTGACAAGACTGATGCTCTCGTCCACGTTTCTGAAATGGCTTGGACTCGTGTCAATAAACCAGAAGACCTAGTTGAAATCGGCGATATTGTCGATGTTAAAGTTATCAAGATTGATGATAAAGGACGTATTGATGCTTCTATGAAGGCTCTTCTTCCAAAACCAGAAGGTTATGTGGAGCCAGAAAAACACGAGCGTTCTGACAGACCACGCCGTCATAAAGACAACAAAGAGAAAAAAGATAACAACTTTGGTGAATTCAAATTCCACAAGGTTGAAAAGAAATAAGCTGAGTAGACAAGTTCGGTAGCGGGCTTGTCTTCTCGCTAGAAGGAGTGACTATGGGTTGGTGGAAGGACACCATTGAGATTGTAAAAGAAAAAGATCCGGCAGCACGGACGACCTTGGAAGTCCTTTTGACTTACCCTGGTGTCAAGGCCTTGGCGGCCCACCGTCTATCCCACTGGATGTGGAAAAAAGGTTTCAAGCTCCTGGCTCGGATGCACAGCCAATTTTGGCGTTTTTGGACCAATATTGAGATTCATCCAGGTGCCGAGATTGCTTCGGGGGTCTTTATTGACCACGGAGCTGGTTTGGTTATTGGTGAGACAGCTATTATTGAGTCTGGTGTCATGCTTTACCACGGCGTAACGCTTGGTGGAACGGGTAAGGATACGGGCAAACGCCATCCAACTGTCCGAAAGGGTGCCCTTGTTTCTGCACACGCACAGGTTATTGGACCTGTTGAAATCGGAGAAAATGCCAAAGTGGGTGCAGCTGCCGTTGTCCTAGCCGATGTTCCAGCAGATGTGACAGTGGTCGGTATGCCAGCTAAAATTGTCCGTGTACACGGTCAAAAAGATGAGAAGGTCATTCATGACATGGAAGATGGCCGTGAACACTACACGACTAAGCTTGCGGAATTACGAGAAGCCAGCCACCATTCGTCGCATTTGTAGGAAAGAAGGTTGATATGCTGCTAGAAGAATTTGAAAATACCTCTGCAGTTATTGAACCGACGGACAAGACCGTTGCAAGAACATTAGAAAGTACATCATGTTAAAAAAATTAGTAAGACAAAACTGGCCTTATGTGTTGACCTCCATCGCTGGAACAATTCTATCTATCCTTAAGTTTTCCCAAGGAAACTGGCAGCTAGGGATGATTTGGCTGGCAGTGACAGCTTATTGGCTAGTAAAATTGTATCAAAAGTATCAAATCCTAAAGAATACTCAGAAGTAATGGAGAAACTATGATTAAAATTTACGATACCATGACTCGCAGTTTGCGTGACTTTGTTCCCTTGGAAGAGGGGAAGGTCAAGATGTATGTTTGCGGTCCGACGGTTTACAACTATATCCACATCGGAAATGCCCGTAGTGTCGTGGCTTTTGATACCATCCGTCGCTACTTTGAATACCGTGGCTTTGATGTGACCTACATTTCTAACTTTACGGATGTGGATGACAAGATTATCAAAGCTGCTAATGAAGCCGGCATGACAACCAAGGAACTGTCTGATAAGTTTATCGCAGCTTTCAAGGAAGATGTGGCAAAGTTAGGTGTCAAGCCAGCTACCAAAAACCCTCGCGTTATTGACTACATGGATGAAATCATTGATTTTGTGCAGGTCTTGATTGACAAGGGGTACGCTTATGAAGCGGCTGGCGATGTTTATTTCCGTGTGGAAAAGGCAGCCAATTATGCTCGTTTGGCCAACAAAACCCTGTCTGACTTAGAAGCTGGGGCTTCTGGTCGTGTTGAGGGAGAAGGTCAATTGAAGGAGCATCCTTTCGACTTTGCCCTGTGGAAAACTGCCAAGCCAGGCGAAGTTTCTTGGGAAAGTCCTTGGGGAGCAGGTCGTCCAGGTTGGCATATCGAGTGTTCGGTTATGGCGACAGAGATTTTGGGAGATACCATTGATATTCACGGTGGTGGTGCGGACTTGGAATTCCCTCACCATACCAATGAAATCGCCCAGTCTGAGTGCAAAACAGGGCAAACCTTTGCCAATTACTGGATGCACAATGCCATGCTCAATATCAATGATGAGAAGATGTCCAAGTCCTTGGGCAATTTCCTGACAGCCCATGATATGTTGGAACAAATTGACGGTCAGGTCTTGCGATTCTTCCTATCGACCCAGCACTACCGCCGTCCACTCAACTACACTGAGAAGGCTATTTCAGATGCGGAAATCAATCTCAAATATCTAAAAAATACTTATACACAACCTGTGCAAAACTCTGTGGATAAGTTGGGTCTTGAATTACATCTGTCGGCCTTTGAAGCGGCAATGGATGATGATTTCAATGCGGCAAATGGGATTACGGCTATCTTTGACTTTGCCAAATGGATCAACTCAGGCAACTACGATGAAACTGTAAAAGAAGCCTTTGGGAAGATGCTCGCCGTCTTTGGCATCGTCTTTGAAGAAGAAGTCTTGGATAGCGAGATTGAAGCCTTGATAGCAGAACGTCAAGCAGCGCGTGCCAATCGGGACTTTGCGACGGCTGACCGCATTCGTGATGAATTGGCGGCCCAGGGCATCAAGCTCTTGGACACCAAGGACGGTGTGAGGTGGACACGTGACTAAGGCAGTGGATGTCAATCTCATCAACGGTATTGCTCTGGCTTTTGAAGGGGATGCTGTCTATTCCATGTATATCAGACGGCACTTGATTTTCAAGGGGCTGACCAAGCCCAATCAATTGCACGGTGAGGCTAACAAATACGTCTCGGCCAAGGCTCAGGCAAGTCTGATTTCTGCCCTCTTAGAAGCTCAGCTATTGACCGAAAAAGAGGAAGAAATCTACAAGCGGGGAAGGAATAGCCATAGCCACACCAAGGCCAAGAATGCGGACGTAGTCACCTATCGAATGTCCACAGGTTTTGAGGCGGTTTTGGGCTATTTGCACATGACCGAGCAGATGGAACGCCTGGATGAACTGGTGGGCTGGTGTATTGACAAAATAGAAAGGGGATAAGATGTTCGAGAAGGAAGTCAAAGGCTGGTTTCCGCAGGCCAAGTTGTCGCAGGAAGCGGGTGAAAACTCTCTTGCTTTGGGCGACGGTCGCTATCTGAATCTGGCGGATGCGGACTTGACGGATCGGGAACGCTACCTCTTGTCCTTGTTGTCGCGTCCTCAAGACCAGAAACCGTCTAGCCCTTGGCAGTCCTACCTACAAGGTCAGGGCTCGCTGCCCCAGGCGGTTGAAGCCGTGCAGTTTATCCATGTCCACCTTTGGTCGCAGAAGGAAGCCCAGCTGGACGCTTGGCGGACCATGATGACCGACCTCCTACCCAGCCAGGTGGCTCAGGTGCAGCTGACGGCTCAGGACTACCTCTTTATCCTGGACCAAGGCACTTGGACGGACTATCAAAGCCTTCTGGCAGACACCTTGTCGGCCTTGGAGTTCGACTTCGGCTTGCGACTGACCCTCTTGGCTGGCCAGGTCTGGCCCCGTCAACTCGCAAACCGCTGGCCCCAACTCTATCAAGCAGAGGTGACCCTTTTCGCTCAATGGCGGGCCCACTACCACAAATCGACCGTCCTCTCCTTTAGTCAACTTTTTCTTTGGGGACAAGGCAGAGCAGGCTTGGAGCTTGGTCTGATAAAAGCCAGTATGCTAGAGCTGATTGACCAGCAAGATATGCAGAACATCATTCTAGCCCTATGGGCAGAGGGAGCTGTGGTCACCAAGACCGCTCAGGTCCTCTATATCCACCGCAATACCCTCCAATACCGCTTGGACAAGTGGCAGGATATGACTGGGCTCCAGCTCAAAGCCCTGACCGACTTGAGTTTTTGTTATCAGGTCCTCTTAGACAGACTTTACTGATATTTTGTGCAATCTGCACAGAATATCTTTTTTCTTTTGTTCACCTTGACCTAGAAAAATAAAACGCTTTCATTTATAATAAAACTATCAAAGAAAGTGAGGCTTGAACATGGTTCAACTTAATTTAAAAAATATTTATAAAAAATATCCAAATAGCGAGCATTATTCCGTTGAAAACTTTAATCTAGATATTAAAGATAAAGAGTTTATTGTTTTCGTAGGTCCTTCAGGATGTGGTAAATCAACTACTCTTCGTATGATTGCTGGATTGGAAGATATTACAGAAGGTGAAGCTTACATCGACGGTGTGTTGATGAACGATGTGGCACCAAAAGACCGTGATATTGCCATGGTATTCCAGAACTATGCCCTTTACCCACACATGACTGTATTTGACAACATGGCTTTCGGTTTGAAATTGCGTAAATACAGCAAGGATGAAATCAAAAAACGTGTGGAAGAAGCAGCACAAATTCTTGGCTTGACTGAATTCTTGCAACGTAAACCTGCTGACCTTTCTGGTGGTCAACGCCAACGTGTTGCCATGGGTCGTGCCATTGTCCGTGATGCCAAAGTATTCCTGATGGATGAGCCTTTGTCAAACTTGGATGCCAAATTGCGTGTATCCATGCGTACAGAGATTGCTAAAATCCACCGTCGTATTGGTGCAACAACGATCTACGTAACGCACGACCAAACAGAAGCTATGACCTTGGCTGACCGCATTGTTATTATGTCTGCGACTAAGAATGAAGCAGGTACAGGTACAATCGGTCGTATCGAACAAATTGGTAGCCCAGAAGAGCTTTACAATAAACCTGTAAACAAATTTGTTGCCAGCTTCATCGGTAGTCCTGCAATGAACTTCTTTACAGTGACTCTTCAAGAGGGTGTGCTTGTTGGAGATGGTTTCAAAGTAGATCTTCCAGAAGGTCGTCGTAAGCACTTGGAAGAAAAAGGCTACAATGGCAAATCATTTACATTGGGTATCCGTCCAGAAGACATTAAGGCTTCACAATTGGAGTTGGACACTTATCCATCTTCTATCGTGGAAGCAGAAGTTGTCGTTTCAGAGCTTCTTGGTGCGGAAACTATGCTCTACTCTAAAGTAGGAAATACAGAATTTGTATCTCGTGTAGATGCGCGTGATTACCACAATCCAGGAGACAAGGTTCGCTTGACCTTCAACCTCAACAAAGCTCATTTCTTTGATGATGAAACAGATCAAGCCATTGTTTAATCTTTTATAATTTGTTCATAAAACACCAAAGACCCGCTATTATGACGGGTCTTTTTCATCTTTATAAACCTCATAAAAATCAACCTTGAGTCGAATAAAGGCTTCCATGTCGTGTAGGAGTTGGAAGAGGGTGGCACGGGTTTCAAATTCTTCTCGGGTTTGTGGCAGTGGTCGCTCGCGGAAGGTGGCATGGAAGAGTTCGATGTCCAGGAGCAGTTCCTTAGCGGAGTTTTCTCGGCTCAGTTGTTGGGCTGCTCGCTCGAAGAGGCTGGACAGAATGACATTTTCTCTGCCTTCTAGCAAACATTTGTTGATATTTCCTGCCATGGTCCGCAGGATTTTGTTTTGTGCAGCTCGCATTTCAAAGTAATGGACCTGGTAGTTGGTCTGTTGGAAGAGCTGGTTGTGGCGGTCTAGATAGACGACTTTCAGGGCCTCATCCAAGGTCTTATCCAGCTGCGTAATCAATTCAGCCTCGTTTCGTCCGTCGCCGTTGAGTAGAAAGGCTTCAAAGCGGAGGAGAATCTGCTTGAGCAGGTCTTCGACTTGGTCGTGATAGGCCTCGATTTTCTTTTCTTGCGAGGGCATATAGAGGTTAAACAAGAGGGCCAGTCCTGCCCCAATCAGAAAAAGCGCCAGCTCATTTCCCAAAAAAATCAGCGAAATATCTTGCTCTAGCAAGAGGTGGGTGACGAGGACGGTCGAGGGGGCGATGCCAGCCTCCCAGTTGAATCGGTAGGCCAGAGGGACGTAGAGGGCTAGGTAGATGCCTAGGGTCCAGATACCGAAGCCAAAGAGGGCAAAGGTCAGGACGGCTATGGTCAGGGCCAGGAGGGTGGAAAAGAGGCGGTTGCGGGCCATTTTGAAGCTGGACTTGCGGGTGTCAAGGACGCTGAGAATGGCAATGATGCCAGCCGCTGTCGCATAGGATAAGCCCAGAGCGGTCGCTAGGTAAATGGCTAGGACGGTAGCCAGGATGAGTTTAATCGTGCGGAGGGAGAGGGACATGGGTGCTCCTTTGGTCTTAGTCTTCTTTTTATTGTACCATAAAGAGACTGGGCAAAAACTAGCCAGTAAATAAAAAACACAGATAGATTCAAGCTGATTCTGATGAAATTCAGCCGAACTGTCTGTGTTTTTCTTTCTGCTTCTACTATCTTGGACTAATTTCTTAGCCAATTTCGTGAGATTCATGCTCATTAGGAGGAATCCTATCTCAGTTTCAACCACCTTTTGACCTCTGACATGGACTCTGCGCACGCCAAAAACACCCTTCATCCTACCAAATAC